>NZ_SOHB01000026.1:20342-81627 GCF_004403055.1 Cryobacterium sp. TMT1-19 | reverse complement strand
CCCCCCCCCCCCCCCCCCCCCCCCCCCCCCCCGAAAATCAAGAAGGAACCACCGATCATGACCGCTAAGCCCACCGTTCTCTTCGTCTGTGTGCACAACGCGGGCCGCTCTCAGATGGCCGCCGGCTACATGACCGCCCTGTCCGAGGGCCGTGTCGAGGTGCTCTCTGCCGGCTCCGCGCCCAAGGACCAGATCAACCCCGTCGCGATCGAGGCCATGGCCGAGGAAGGCATCGACATCGCCAACAATGTGCCGAAGGTCCTCACCACCAAGGCCGTGAAGGAGTCGGACGTCGTCATCACCATGGGCTGCGGCGACACCTGCCCGATCTTCCCCGGCAAGCGCTACGAGGACTGGGAACTCGCCGACCCGGCCGGCCAGGGCATCGAGTCCGTGCGTCCGATCCGCGATGAGATCAAGGCCCGCATCCAGGGCCTGCTCGCCGAAATCCTCCCCGCCCAGGTCTAGGTCCGACCCGCCATGAGCGATCTGAGCGCGCGTCGGTCACTGCCCGGACTGGCCTTCCCCGAGGAGTCGTTGCGACGGCTGGCCGCGCACCTCACCGACCGGTTCTCGGGCGTGTTCGGCGCCGAAACGATCGAACGGTACGCGCTCGAGTCGTACACGTCGCTCCTGCGCACGTCGACGGTCACGGCGTTCCTCGTGACCAACACGGGGCGTTACGCCACCGACCGCCTGACCGCTCTGGCCCAGGCAAAGGGCGCGATCGCGAAGGACGTCCCCGAGGTCCTGTTCGTCTGCGAGCAGAACGCGGGGCGGTCCCAGATGGCGGCGGTGCTGACCCGAGCCCTGTCTGGCGGTCGGGTGCACGTGCGTTCGGCCGGTTCAGCGCCGGCCAAGGAACTGAACCCCACGGTGACGGCGGTGATGACCGAACTCGGCCTCAACCTGGACGAGGAGTTCCCGAAACCGCTGACGGATGACGTCGTGCAGGCCGCCGACGTCGTCGTCACCATGGGCTGCGGCGACGCCTGCCCGGTCTATCCGGGCAAGCTCTACCAGGACTGGGAACTGGCCGACCCGGCCGGTCAGCCGACCCCGGAGGTGCGTCGCATCCGGGACCAGATCCGGCACCAGGTCGAGGCCATGCTCACGACCCTCGGCGTCGACCCCCAGCCGCTGCCGCTCCCCTAGCCCCTGCCCCTGCCACCCCACCGCCACCGCCACCGCCACCACCGAGAGTCGCCGTTTCTGCCGACAGTCGCCCCTGCAACGGGGACTCTCGGCATCAACGGCGACTCTCGTCGCGCGGGCACGGGCGCGCGCAGGCAAGCCCGAGGGCGCCGGCCCCTACTTGCGCACCAGCTTCGCCACCGTGAACCCGCCGGCGACGACCGTCACGACTGTCTTCTTCGGCGCCTTCTTGTCGACGGATGCGACGAACTGGCCGGTCGCATCGAACGCCTCCTGCGCCAGCCGGTAGCCACGTGGCACGCCGACCGTGCGCACGCTGGTCTCGGTCGCCGCGCTGACGTACACCGTGGACTCCCCCGCCGACCCGGTCACCGTGATCGTCGAGATCAGCGGCTGAATCAGCAGCGCGTCAACGGATGCCGCCCCGCCGGCCATGCCGACGACCGCGGTGTCTGCCCCCGGCAGAGCCAGCTCGAGCGTGAGCGGGAACAGGCGTCCCGGGGCATCCGTGATGCCCTGAGCACCCGCGCCGCCGTTGCTCGTGCTGCCCAGCGTCGACGTCGCCGACGCCCAGGTTGTGGCCCCGGAGTCCGCCTCGGCCTGATTCACGATCGGGAAGACGTTGCGAGCCTGGTCGGCAGCGGGAACCGGGATGCTCAGCGAGTCGCCCGCGCCCAGCGCCACGTAGGCGCCGCCGGAGAGGTTGGCCTCGCCGGTCCAGGACGACGGCGGCGTGACCACTGACCCGCCGCCCGTGATGGTGCCGGACTCGGCCTCGACGACGCTCAGCCCCACGGTGGAGACGGTCTCGTCGATGCCGAGGGCCTTGACCTTCAGCGACGGATTCGCGTCCAGGGTGAGCATGGTCATCAGGGCGTGGATGGTGGATTCGGCACCCGAATTGGGGTTGATCCGGCCGTCGGTTTCGATGCCGTCGATGGCCGTACCGGTTGCCGGGTTGTAGGCCGGAGCGCCGTTCGGGTTGGCGCCGAAGAACCAGGCGGCGGTCACTGCGGCGAGGTCGAGCAGCCCCGGGGCGTTCGCGGCCGCGGCGGTGGCGACGAGCCCCTGCACGCGAGAGTCGACGCCGTAGGCGATCTGCGCCTCACCCGGGGTGGGGCTCCAGGCGTTGTCCGGTCCGCCGGCGGCCAATAGCTGAGGGGTGAAGCGGGCGGCATCCTGCACGGCGGCGCCGAGCAAGTCCGTGCGTCCGAGCGCCGTGGACGCGGTGGCGACGGCGGCCGGGGCCAGCCCGCCCCAGGCGTGCCACAGGGTCTGCGACTTGTTCCACGGCATGATCGCGCCGAACGGCCACTCGGTGGCGGAGCCGGAGGACATCCCGGCGACCCCCTCGGTGAGCCGGGTCAGCGCGGTGCGTGCGGCGACGTCGTCCGGAACGGCCGTGACGTAGGCGCTGAGGCCGAGCGCGGCCTCGGCCGAGGCATCCGCCCCGCCCGCGATGAGCCAGGCCGGCACGTTGACGCCGTCGGCCACATCGAAGGTGCCGTACTTGCCGAGCGACTGGCGCTCGAGGGAGTCGAGCGACAGGTGCAGGCGGTCCTGCAGGAACGCGGCGAACTCGGGGTCGGCATCCTGGAACGCGGCGAAGCCCTCGCCGAGGGCCCAGACGGTGCGGGCCACCCAGTAGGACTCGGCCGAGTCGCTCGGGTCGGGCAGTTCCACCGGGCTGGCGCTGGGGGTGAGGGTGCCGTCGGGCTGCTGCCAGAGCACGACGTTTCCGGCGTTCGGACCGGTCGTGGTCTGCAGGTAGGTGAGGGAGCGCAGCGTCTGCACGGCGTGCTCGCGGCTGGTCTCGTCACCGGTCTGCTGCCAGTGGCGCAGGTAGACGACCGCGGTGCGGGCGATGTCGTCGGCGTTGTACGCGCCCTGGCTCCAGTGCCCGGTCGAGGGGTCGAGCGACCCGCCGCCGACCCTGCCGTAACTGCCGTCGGCCTGCTTATCGGCGTAGGTCCACGGCGCCTGGGCGGTGGGCTGCGCGTCGATTTCGTAGGTGGTGTGCCCCTCCACCGTGGCCAGCGGCACGGTGTCGAGCAGGAACGTGAGGTGGGACAGGTTGGTCAGCGGCGCGGACGCCGCGGCGGCGGGCCGGGTGGCGACGACTCCGGCCGGTGCACCGGATGGCGGTGCCGCGGCGGCCGCGGCGGTGCCGGCTCCGAGCAGGAGCAGCGAGACCGCGGCGGTGAGGGCCACGGCTTTCAGAGATCGCGGGCGGGGGGACTGTGAGCGAACAGCGTTGTACGTCATTTCTTCTCTCCTGGTTCAGCCTGAACCGGTTTGGTACTGCCAACTAAACCGGTTAAGGCGACGCGAGTCAAGAGAAGTGGCGCATTGCGTCCCCCATTCGGGGCTGGAGGGTCTCCGCATCGTCGAGAGTCGCCTCGTGTGCCGAGAATCGCCCGTGCAACGGGGACTCTCGGCACAATCGGCGACTCTCGTCGCGCGCGCGCGGGCGTGACGGGCGCGGGCGTGGCCGCGCGGGCGCGCGACCGGCTCAGCTTCGCGCGATCGGCACCTTCTTCGGCTCCTCGGCACCCTCGGGCACCGGCACGCGCACCTCGAGCACGCCGTCCCGGTAGGACGCCGTCACATCCTCTTCCTTGACTCCACGGGGCAGCGCGATGTCGCGCGTGAACGAGCCGTACCGGAACTCGGTCCGGTAGCCGTCCTTGTCCTTGTGCTCGGTCTTTTCCTGCCGCTCGGCCTGGATGTGCAGCACGCCGTCGCTGACCGACACATCGACATCCTTTTCCGGGTCGATTCCGGGCAATTCCGCCCTCACAACCAGGCTGCCGCCGTCGCGGAATTCCTCCACCCGCAGGGCCGGAGTGTCCCAGTCGCCCTCGAAAAAGCGCCGCACCGGCTCCGGCATTTCGAAACGCTCGCGTTTTGCAAGTGCAGCCATGATTCGTCTCCTCCGTGTTGCCCGAATGTAGTCACCCAAATGTGGTCACCCGAATGTAGTCACCCGGATGTGGTTACCCGAATGTTGCTCCAGATGCCGCACACAGTACCCCCGGGGCCGGAGTCACGCTCCGGTCAGAGGCGGCGACAGCGGCGACGGATGCCCGCGCAGCCGGTTCCCAGCGACCCGGCTTAGCCTGATCGCATGACCGTCATCCTCCAGCGCGAAATCGACGAAGGACGCAGCTCCGCCCACCCGATCCGGCGCTTCCTGCGCCGGAGCCGCGCCTGGGTGGACCAGCATCCGCGGCTGCGCTGGTTCTACCGCACTGTGGTCGGCGTACTCGGCTCCACGGTGGCCGTCATCGGGCTCATTCTGGTGCCCCTGCCGGGGCCCGGCTGGCTCGTCGTCTTCCTCGGCATCGCGATCCTGGGCACGGAATTCCCCACCGCGCACCGCATCGCGGTGGCCCTCAAGCGCATCCTGACTACGGTCTGGGCGTGGTGGCGCTCCCGGCGGGCGCGCGCGTCCGCCGGAGGGTCGACCGCTTCGGCTGGGTCCTAGGCCCGATCCGCTACCCCGCCCGCAGCGCCCGGGCCCGCGGCGCAGCTCGCCCGTACACGGGCCGGCAGGGCGGTCAGCTTCGCCCGCCGCTCGTCCGGAAGCCCGGCCGGCAGCAGGCCCGGCAGGAGCAGCGCCCACATCTCCTCCACTCGCTGGAAGAGGTCCGCCCGCCCGGTGAGCACCTGGGAGACGGTCTGCACGCCCGTGAAGGCGGGGCTGATGAAGTGCGCGGCGGCCTCTACGTTCAGATCGGCCGAAACGTCGCCTTCATCGATTGCGCGTCGCAGCACCTTCCCGCAGACATCGATCCAGTCATGGAACGGACCGACCACCGGCACCGAGAAATTGGAGGCCTCCATGGTGAGACGGATGCCCGCACTCACCACCGGCTCGTCCCGCACCTGCGCCGCCAGCTCAAAAGTCATCAGGATGAGGGCTTGCAACCCGGGCATCGTGCCGTCCAGCAGCCTCTGGCCCAAGCCGATCGAGGCCTCGTGCTGCGCCTCGATCACGGCGAGCGCGAGCGCCTGCTTGGACGCGAAATGAAAATAGAGTGCGCCCTTGCTCACTCCGGCGGCGACTTCCAGTCCGGCCAGGGTCGTGCTGCCGTACCCGTGCTCCCGGAAGGCGACCGCCGCACCCCGGATGATCGCGGCCCGCGTTCCGATCGCCCGTTGTTGCTGCGCCATTCCACTCCTCGATTATTCCGGCTTCCAGCGTAGCGACTGCCCGAACCGGGGTCGCACACGGCCCCGCGCATCCGTTGTATCGTCTCTGCCTCAATCGGCCCCAATCTGCCTCAATCCGCCTCAATCGACCCCACAGAAGATACCGTTTGGTATGGTTTAGGCACGGGACGCTGTGATAGGGGAAAGCGGGCGTCTCAGGGGGTTCAACAGGGGAGGTCGTAATGATCGATAGTGCAGGCATGGTGCAGATGGCAGCACTCGGACTCGGCGGCCTCGCCGTTCTGGGCAGCGCGGCGCTGATCGCCGCCGCCCTGACACAGATCAGCCGGGCCATCCACCTGCGGCAGGCGGCGCGGGCGAGCTGGGTGCTGGCCGTCGTCTGCGCGCCGGTCTTCGGGGCGGTCGCCTGGTTCGCGGTCGGCAACCGGATCGACGCCGACCAGAGCTGACTGGAGCCGACCGCCGCCAGCGGTCGGCTCAGGTGTTCGGGCGCACGACCAGCACCGGGCACTTGGCGTGCCGCACGCACTGTTCGCTCACGGAACCCAGCAGCATGCCGCTGAGGCCGCCGCGGCCGCGGGAGCCGACCACGAGCATCCGTGCGCCTCGGGACACGTCGATCAGGGACTTCAACGGACTGGCGTAGACGGCCCGGTAGGTAACCTTCACGTCGGGGTGCTTGGCCACCTCGGCCATCACGGCCTCGCCGAGCTCAATGCGCACCGCGTCGGCATAGTCCTCGATCGACGCGACATAGCCGAATTCCCAGTTGGCCGGGCGCGGCGCCGTGTCGATGGACCACGCGCGCACCAGCACGACCGGTGCGTGCAGCTGCTCGGCGAGGTCGAGCGCCACGGTCACGGCGTGATCGGCGTGACCCGATCCGTCGTGTCCGACGACGATGCTGTCGCTGGAAACGGGAGTCTGTTCTGGCTGTGTGTCAGGCATGACCCCAAGCTACTCCGGGGGCCCGGGTCGCGACGCGCGCGCTGCTGCGTGTCGGCCGCCTGCTCCCAGCCCCTTCCCGCAGTGCCCCGGTAAGGTCTCCCCTATGACGTACCTGGGCACGCCGCGTCGACGACAGACCGCACTGGCGATGGTCGTCACTCTGGCCGTGCTGGGCGCTGGCCTGGCGCTGGTCGCGTCGGTGCACACCACCGGCGAAGCAGCCGCGTCTACCGGTTTCGCCCCCGGTGCGATCATCAGCGACTACAACTTCTACAACGCCGACTCCCTGAACGAGGGCGAGATCCAGTCGTTCCTGGGGGAGCGCTCCTGCATCCCCCGCGATGGCTCACCGTGCCTGGCCGACTACGAGGAGAACACGATCTCCCAGCCGGCCCACGGCGAGGGGCACTGCGCCGCCTACCCTGGGGGCCGCAACGAGTCGGCCGCCCGCATCATCGCGAAGGTGTCCGCGGCCTGCTCCATCAGCCCGAAGGTGCTGCTCGTGCTGCTGCAGAAGGAGCAGTCCCTGCTTACCCGGCCGAGCGCATCCGGTTATCTGCGCGCCACCGGCTACGGCTGCCCCGACACGGCCGACTGCGACACGGCGTACTTCGGCTTCTTCAACCAGGTCTACCGTGCCGCCTGGCAGTTCCGGCAGTACACCCAGGAGCCCGAGCGCGCCTACAAGATCGGAACCGTCCGCGTGGGCTTCAATCCGGATGCGAGTTGCGGGGTGTCCTCCGTCACCATCGAGAACCAGGCCACCGCGAACCTCTACAACTACACGCCGTACCAGCCCAATTCTGCCGCGCTGGCACGCCCGGGCACCGACGGCGACGGATGCTCGACGCACGGCAACCTGAACTTCTGGCGGTTCTACAACCAGTGGTTCGGGGCGTCGGGGGCCGTGGGCTATCCCGCGGCATTCAACTCGTGCCTGAACCTCGTCGGCGGCCAGCCCTGCCGCAAGCACGGGCTGTTGCCGACGCCCTGAGCGCGCCCCGCAGTCTCGCGGCTTTCTCCGCGGTTCATCGGCGGTGACGCCGCGGTTTCTCCGCACAGACGCCACGGTTTCTCCGCGCAGAGCGTAATCGCCCCGAGCGCCTCGGCTTCCCCGGCTCCGGCCGCCCGGCCGGGCGAGACCCGAGGCCCTGACGGGCTCAGCCCCCGGTCAGGCCGCATTCCCCGCTCGGCTGCCCCCGCCTCGGCCGGCTGCGTTTCCCGGCAACACGCCCACCGGGAACGGGCGAGCACCGTGCCGATTCTCAGCGTGCAGGGACCGGCCGCCCACTCCCGGTACCTAAACTCCTCCGATGACTACGAACGGTCGATCGGGTGTTTCGCCGACCGGCCGCCGCAATCGAAAGGATCCACTTTGAACAAGCACACGATCGCCCCGGCAACCGCCACCTCCCGCACCAAGCGCGTCACCCTCGGCGCCGCGTCGGTCATGACCGCCGGAGCACTGCTCGGCGTCGGCGCGCAGGGCGCCACCGCCGCCCCACTCAGCGCCGAGACCACGTCGACCTTCAGCGCGAGCGGAGATGCCGGCGCCACGTCGAACGGCGAATTCCTGGCGTCGCTTTCGACCGAACTTCGGGCAGACCTTTCCCACGGGCAGAGTGGCAATGTGAAGGCCCAGAAGGTGGCCACCACCCTCTCCGAGCACGCTGAGCTCTTCGAGACTTTGCCCGCGAACCTGCAGTCCGACCTGAACACCCTCAAGGATGCCTCCGGCGCGGCCGACCGGGCTGCCGCCGTCGACACCGTGCGCACCACCGCACTCGCCGGAGGATACGGCGAGGAGATCACGAAGATCGCGGAAGCCGTTCGGGACAACCCGGAGCACCCGCTGGCCGCCGCCGTGCGCGCCGCCCTCGGCAGTGACCTCGGCACCGCTGAACCAGGTGCCGCGCAATCAGGTGCCGAGCAATCAGGTGCCGAGCAATCAGGTGCCGAGCAATCGGGTGCCGAGCAGGAGTCGGCCGCGGAGGCCGGTTCCTCGGTGACGGAGCTGGCGCTCCAACTCACCGACAACCCCGCGCTGCTCGACAAGCTGCCGGCCAACCTCCAGGCCGACCTGACCGAGCTTGAGAACACGCCCGCCGACGAGCAGGAGACCGCCGCGCAGGAGCTCGAAGCCGCCGCATTGAACGGTGACTACGGCACCGTGGTGCAGAAGATCGCCGAGCGGGTCCAGGCGCACGTCGCGGCCGAGGCCGACGCGGACATCCACGCTGGAAACTAGCACCGCAGCAGAACGGATGGCCGGAAGCGCACCGCTTCCGGCCATCCGTCTGCCCGGGTGCAGACGCCACTGATACCTACCCCCGTGTGGAACCAATTCGACGGAGATTTTCGGGAAAATGTGAGGTTTCACAATAGTTCGGCTCGTTTCTGGCAAAATCTCCGTCGAATTCGGTGGGGACTGAGCCGGTCAGGGGTGCCCGCGCCATAATGGCGCCATGGCCGAAATCAAGACGCAGCCGACGGATGCTTCCGTCGAGGACTTCCTGGATGCCGCGACGCCCGCCCGCCGCCGCGCGGACGGCAAGGCCCTCGACGCGCTCTTCCGCGAGGTGACGGGCGCCGACCCTGTCCTGTGGGGTCCATCGATCGTGGGCTACGGCAGCTACCGCTACGTGTCGCCCGCGAACCCGCGCAACCGCGGAGACTGGCCGAAGACGGGGTTCTCTCCGCGCAAGGCGCAACTGTCGATCTACGGGCTCAAGGACCTCCCCGGGGGCGCCGCACTCCTTCCGCGGCTCGGTGCGTACACGGAGGGCGCGGGGTGCGTCTACGTGAAGAAGATCGACGACATCGACCTGGACGTCCTTCGTCGGCTCGTGGAGATCGCCTGGTCCCGGGGCGACGACCCCGCGCCGGCGGCGGCCGCCGAATGAGTCACCGAGTAGGCCACCGAAACAGACAGTTCCGGTCGAGTTCGCCCGGCGTAGCAGGCGATCTCGACCGGAACGGTCGATGTCGGTGGTGCGGTCACACACCCGGGACTAGAAGTCCCAGTCGGCGTCTTCCGTGTTGACGGCCTTGCCGATGACGTAGGAGGAGCCCGACCCGGAGAAGAAGTCGTGGTTCTCGTCGGCGTTCGGCGAGAGCGCGGCCAGGATGGCCGGATTCACGTCGGTGACGGTCTTCGGGAACATGGCCTCGTAGCCAAGGTTCATCAGCGCCTTGTTGGCGTTGTAGTGCAGGAATTTCTTGACGTCCTCGGTCAGGCCGTGCTCGTCGTAGAGGTCCTGCGTGTACTGGATCTCGTTCTCGTAAAGCTCGAACATGAGATTGAAGGTGTAATCCTTGATCTCATCGCGGCGCTCCTGCGACGACGCCTCGAGCCCCTTCTGGAACTTGTAACCGATGTAGTAACCGTGTACGGCTTCGTCCCGGATGATCAAACGGATGAGGTCGGCCGTGTTGGTGAGGCGGGCGCGGCTCGAGAAATACATCGGCAGGTAGAAGCCCGAGTAGAACAGGAACGACTCGAGCAGAACCGAGGCGACCTTGCGCTTGAGCGGGTCGTCGCCTTGGTAGTACTTCATCACGATCTCGGCCTTGCGCTGCAGGTTGACGTTCTCCGTCGACCAGCGGAACGCCTCGTCGATCTCCTTCGTCGACGCGAGGGTCGAGAAGATCGAGGAGTAGCTCTTGGCGTGCACGGACTCCATGAACGCGATGTTCGTGTAGACGGCCTCTTCGTGGGGCGTGATCGCATCCGGAATCAGCGACACGGCACCCACAGTGCCCTGGATCGTGTCGAGCAGGGTCAGCCCCGTGAACACGCGCAGGGTGAGCTGCTGCTCCGCCGGGGTGAGCGTGGCCCAGGACTGCACGTCGTTCGACAGCGGGACCTTCTCCGGCAGCCAGAAGTTGTTCGTGAGGCGGTTCCAGACCTCGACGTCTTTTTCGTCTTCGATCTTGTTCCAGTTGATCGCGTCAACGTGGGAGACGAGCTTGAGCTTGTCAATCATTGGTTGTTCCTTAGTCGGCAGTGCACAGGCGATTCAGCGTTCGGGGAGCTCGGGTTCGGGGAGCTCGGGGCAAACTCACTCAGAGAGCGCAGGAAACACAACCCTCGACCTCGGTGCCCTCGAGGGCCATCTGGCGCAGACGGATGTAGTAGATGGTCTTGATGCCCTTTTTCCACGCGTAGATCTGCGCGCGGTTGATGTCGCGGGTGGTGGCGGTGTCCTTGAAGAACAGCGTCAGCGACAGGCCCTGGTCGACGTGCTGCGTGGCAGCGGCGTAGGTGTCGATGACCTTCTCGTAGCCGATCTCGTAGGCATCCTGGTAGAACCCGGTGTTGTCGTTCGTCATGAACGGCGCCGGGTAGTAGACGCGGCCGAGCTTGCCTTCCTTGCGAATCTCGATCTTCGACGCGATCGGGTGGATCGATGCGGTCGAGTTGTTGATGTAGGAGATCGACCCGGTCGGCGGCACGGCCTGCAGGTTCTGGTTGTAGATGCCGTGCTCCACAACGGATGCCTTGAGCTCGGCCCACTCTGCCTGCGTGGGAATGTGCACGTCGGCCTGCGCGAACAGCTCGGCGCCGCGCGCGGTGGCCGGCTCCCAGATCTGGTCGGTGTACTTGTCGAAGAACGTGCCGGAGGCGTAGGTGGAGTCCTCGAAGCCGACGAACGCGTTGCCGCGCTCGATGGCCAACTTGTTCGAGGCGCGGAGGGCGTGGAACAGCACCGTGTAGAAGTAGATGTTGGTAAAGTCGATGCCCTCTTCGCTGCCGTAGTAGATACGCTCCCGGGCGAGGTAACCGTGCAGGTTCATCTGGCCCAGGCCGATGGCGTGCGACTTGTCGTTGCCGTCTTCGATCGAGCGCACGGAGGAGATGTGGCTCTGCTCCGACACCGAGCTGAGGCCGCGGATGGCGGTCTCGACGGTCTTGCCGAAGTCGGGCGAGTCCATGGACAGGGCGATGTTCATCGACCCGAGGTTGCAGGAGATGTCCTTGCCGATCTGGTCGTACGACAGGTCCTCGTTGTAGGTGGTCGGGGTGTTGACCTGGAGGATCTCCGAGCAGAGGTTCGACATGTTGACGCGACCCTTGATCGGGTTCGCCGCGTTGACGGTGTCCTCGAACATGATGTACGGGTAGCCGGACTCGAACTGGATCTCGGCGAGCGTCTGGAAGAAGTCGCGGGCTTTCATCTTGGACTTCTTGATGCGCGGGTCGTCGACCATCTCGTGGTACTTCTCGCTGACGGAGATGTCGGCGAATGGCACCCCGTAGACGCGCTCGACGTCGTAGGGCGAGAACAGGTACATGTCCTCGTCTTTCTTCGCCAGCTCGAACGTGATGTCGGGCACGACCACGCCGAGGGACAGCGTCTTGATGCGCACCTTCTCGTCGGCGTTCTCACGCTTGGTGTCGAGGAAGCGCATGATGTCGGGGTGGTGCGCGTGCAGGTAGACCGCGCCGGCACCCTGACGGGCACCGAGCTGGTTGGCGTAGCTGAAGGAGTCTTCGAGCAGCTTCATCACCGGGATGATGCCGCTGGACTGGTTCTCGATCTGCTTGATCGGTGCACCGGACTCACGGATGTTGCTGAGCAGCAACGCGACGCCGCCGCCCCGCTTCGACAGCTGCAGCGACGAGTTGATGCCGCGGGAGATCGACTCCATGTTGTCTTCGATACGGAGCAGGAAGCAGGAGACGAGCTCCCCGCGCTGCGCCTTGCCGGAGTTCAGGAAGGTGGGGGTGGCGGGTTGGAAACGACCCGCGATGATCTCCTCGACGAGGGAGATCGCGAGCTGCTCGTCACCCTGAGCGAGGCCCAGCGCGGTCATCACGACTCGGTCTTCGAAACGCTCGAGGTACCGTTTTCCGTCAAACGTCTTCAGCGTGTACGAGGTGTAGTACTTGAACGCGCCGAGAAAGGTCTGGAAGCGGAATTTCTTCGAGTACGCCAGCTTGTTGAGGTCGGTGATGAACTCGAACGAGTACTGGTCGAGCACGGCCTGCTCGTAGTACTCCTTCTCGACCAGGTAGTCGAGGCGTTCACGCAACGTGTGGAAGAACACCGTGTTCTGGTTGACGTGCTGCAGGAAGAACTCCCGCGCAGCCTCGCGGTCCTTCTCGAACTGGATTTCCCCGTTCGGGCCGTACAGGTTGAGCATGGCGTTGAGGGAGTGATAATCCATCGCCAGGCCGGGAGACGGGTGAGCCATAGTCTTCACGGCTGTTGCTTCCAAAATGATTCCAATCCGTCGTGGACGATGCGCACATCATCCGGAGTTCCAAATACTTCGAAGCGAAACATGTGGGGCACCTTGCACTTCTGGGCGATGATGTCCCCGGCGAGGCAGTAGCCGGTGCCGAAATTCGTGTTTCCCGCGCCGATGACGCCGCGGATGAGCGAGCGGTTCTGCTCGTCGTTCAGGAACGTGATGACCTGTTTGGGCACCGCTCCCTTGCTGTCGCCGCCGCCATACGTCGGCACGACCAGCACGTAAGGTTCGCTGACCTGGAGCGGCTTGTCGCGCGCGTAGATCGGGATGCGAGCGGCCGGGCGTCCCAACTTCTCAATGAAGCGGTGCGTGTTGCCCGAGGTGCTAGAGAAATATACGATATCGGTCATGGAACACCTCCTGTTGCTGAGAAGTCGGCACGCCAAACGACGCTTTTTTACGGACTGTTGCGACGCCACCCCCTGGCGCCGCGGTGCTACGCGAGGCGCTGCGCGAGTTCGTTGATCTTGTCGGGGCGGAAGCCCGACCAGTGGTCCTCGTCGGTGATAACGACGGGAGCCTGCAGGTAGCCCAGGGCCTTGACAGCTTCCAGGGCGTTCTCGTCGAGCGAGAGGTCGAGGATTTCGTATTCGATGCCCTTGTTGTCCAGGGCGCGGTAAGTCGCAGTGCACTGCACGCAGGAGGGCTTGGTGTAGACCGTGATTGCCATGGAGGGCCTTTCTCGTCGTTCAGGGATCAGTATTCAAAATCGGTTCAAACATCAGTGCTCAAAATCGGTTTTCATGTGAAATCTGAAGTTCAAGGCGTGCTGTGTGTTGAACTTCAATACTACATCTAGTGATGCTCGAAGGGAATGGCCACTACATACAGTAGTTACAAGTATGTAGTTATCCACCGACATTCCACCGGTTGTGCACAGCCCCACGGACGCGAGTCGAGCCGAATCACGCGGAATGCGGCAAAGTTATCCACAGGCAGCGCAGAGGCAGAACTCGAGCCTGTGGAAACCCTGTCGGCGTGTCGCTCGCCCTGAGGCGCGCCGCGAACGCGGTCGCCAAATCCCAGCGGTCGAAGCTGCAGGGCATGGTCGATCATGACGACGCTTACGAGAAAGCTCGTGCTCGCCGCGGACGCGTGCGACAGCACGAGCGTCCGGCCCGCGGCCGCGACCGTCGAAAGCACAAACGGGCGGTAGCGCTGATCGGGATCGGCGGAACGCCGCAACTCCCCCGAAACGTAGATGCTGCGGCGCGTTCGCACGAGTTCACCGCGGCGGATCAGGGCGTCGACGGAGTGTGAATTGAGGCCGCGTTCCCGGAGCGCGGCATAGGTGACGAGCCCGTCGAAGCGGGCGCTGACGATGTCGAGGAGTTTGGTCATACCTCACCCTGCGGGCGGCGGCAGCGAGTCGGACACGCGAGAGGGCCGGCCCCCGTGAGGAGCCGGCCCTGGTGTCGAGATGCTGTGATGCAGGTGTACTGCCGGGTTGTTACTCGGTCAGCGGGGCGAGGTTCGGGTCGTTCGCGTATGCCTCGGCCGCGTTTTCCTTGGTCACGATGACCGGGGGCAGCAGGTAGGCAGGGACGACGATCTTGCCGTTGTTGTAGGACTCGGTGTCGTTGACCTCGGGGGTGTCGCCCTTCTGGAGAACGTTGACCATCTCGATGGCCTTGTCAACGAGCACGCGGGTGTCCTTGTTGATGGTGGAGTACTGCTCGCCGGCCATGATCGACTTGACCGACTCGACCTCGGAGTCCTGCCCGGTGACGATCGGGATGTCCTTGCCGGCGGCCTTCACCGAGGTGATGATCGCACGAGCGAGGGTGTCGTTCGGGGAAAGAACGCCATCGAGCGTCTTGTCGCCGTACGTGCTGGTAAGCAGCGCGTCCATGCGGCTCTGAGCGTTCTCAGCCTTCCAGCCGGCGGTCGCCGTCTGCTTGATGTCGGTCTGGTCGGAGGCGACGACGAGGGTTCCGTCGTCGATCTTCGGCTGCAGCACGCTCATCGCGCCGCCGAAGAAGACGGCGGAGTTGGCGTCATCCGAGGAACCGGAGAACAGCTCGATGTTGTACGGGCCTTCCGGCTTCTTTGTGGCCAGTCCGTCCAGGAGCGCCTGGCCCTGGAGTTCGCCGACATTGAAGTTGTCGTAGGCGACGTAGTAGTCCACGGCCTCGGTGTTCAGGATGAGGCGGTCGTAGGCGATCACGATGGCGCCGGCGTCGCGGGCCGACTGCACCTGGGTGGCGAGCTGGCCACCGTCAGCGGCACCGATGATGATGACCTTGGCACCGTTGGTGACCATGGCCGAGATCTGGTCCTGCTGGTCCTTGACCGTGGTCGAGGCGCCGGCATACTGCACGTCGCCCTTGTAGCCGGCCTCCTTGAGGCCGTCTTCGAAGAGCCCGCCGGCGAGGACCCAGTTCTCAGAGGTCTTCGAGGGGAGGGCGACGCCGATGACCGCGTCCTGGGCGAAGCCGGCAGCAGGGCCGTCTACGCCAACGGTCTCCGTGCGGGTGGAGCAACCAGAGAGTGCCATCAAGGCCACTGCTGCGATCGCAGTTGTCGCAAGAATCTTTCGCATTGTCGATTACTTTCTGTTCGTTGTGGTTTGGTGAAGGGGAAATCTGGGCTAATTGGGGCGCGTGGCCTGCGGCCGCGCGCTCTCCGGGGTGCCCGTGTCGGGCACGACCAGGGGCGGCCCCGCCGGGAATTCGGCGGTCTTCTTCTTGCGGGTCAGGAGGCCGATGATCGAGGGACGACCCTGGCTTTTGTTCCACACGTCGACACCCACGGCCACCAGGAGCACCATGCCTTTGATGATCTGAACCCAGTCGGAGCCGACGCCCAGCAGCTGCAGGCCGTTGTTCAGCACCGCCATGACGAGCCCACCGATGATGGAGCCGACGACGGTTCCGATTCCGCCGGACACGGCCGCGCCACCGATGAACACGGCGGCGATCGCGTCGAGCTCCCAGCTGAGGCCGTCCTGCGGGCCGGAGGCCACCGAGCGGGCGACGAAGATCATGCCGGCCAGGGCCGAGAGGATCGACATGTTCATCATGACGAGGAAGTTCACCCGACGGGACTTGACCCCCGAGAGTTCGGCGGCGAGCTTGTTGCCGCCGACCGCGTAGACGTGACGGCCGAAAATCGTGTTACGAGTGACGAACGCGTAGAAGAGAACGAGCACTCCGAGGATGATTCCGGAGACCGGGAAGCTTGTGCCGACGCGGCCACCGGCGAAGAGGACGGATGCGTAGACGATGACGGCACAGAGGAGGACGACCTTCACGATGCTCACCCACAGCGGTGCGGGCGTCGAACCCATGATCTTCTGAACCCGGCGGGCACGCCATTCGGAGTAGACGACCGCGACCACGATGATAAGCCCCAGAAGCAGGGTCAGGTTGTTGTAGCCCGTGTTCGGGCCGACCTCAGGAAGGTAGCCGGAGCCGATGATCGTGAAGCCGTCAGGAACGGGGACCGTGTTGGCGTTACCGATGACCTGGTTGCCGCCGCGGAAGATGAGCATGCCGGCCAGGGTGACGATGAAGGCGGGAACCCCGACGTAGGCAACCCACGCGCCTTGCCAGGCGCCGATCAGCATTCCCACGAACAGCCCGAGCAGGATGGCCAGCGGCCACGGGAAGTTCCAGTCCCGCATCGCGGTGGCCACCACGATGCCGACGAAAGCGGCAACGGATCCGACCGACAGGTCGATGTGGCCGGCGATGATCACCATGACCATGCCGATGGCGAGGATGAGGATATAGGAGTACTGGCTGACCAGGTTGATCAGGTTGCCGGATGACAGCGTCAGTCCGTCGGTCAGGTACTGGAAGAGCAGAATGATGGCGATCAGGCTGAAGAGGATGCCGAACTGCCGCAGGTTCGAGCTGCCGCTGCCGAAGATCTTCTTCAGATCACCAAGAGCGCCTTTGCGGGTACTCGTGTCTTCACTCATATGCTCTGAACCTTCTTCCGTGCGGAGGTCATACTTTTCATCAGGGTTTCGGGATCGGCGGACTCCGCCGGGATGCAATCGGTGATCGCACCCTCGAAGACCGTGTAGATCCGGTCGGCGAGGCCGAGGAGCTCCGGGAGCTCAGAAGAGATCAGGATGACTCCCTTGCCCTGTTCGGCGAGCTGCTGGATGATGCCGTAAATCTCGTATTTCGCGCCGACGTCGATGCCACGGGTCGGCTCGTCCAGGATCAGCAGGTCAGGGTCCGTGAACATCCACTTGGCCAGAACGACTTTCTGCTGGTTGCCGCCGGAGAGTTTGGAGACGCCCGCATTGACGCTGGGTGTCTTGATCCGCAGGCTTTTGCGGTATTCCTCGGCGATTCCGAATTCTTTGGAGTCGTTCACGACCTGCCCGGCCGAGATCTTCGAGAGCTTGGCCGAGACGACGGAACGCTTGATGTCGTCGAGCAGGTTCAGGCCGAGTGCCTTGCGGTCCTCGCTCACATAGGCGAGGCCGTGGTCGATCGCGTCGGCCACGCTTTTCAGGACGATTTCCTTTCCGTCCTTGTAGAGGTGGCCGGAAAGGAAGTTGCCGTAGGAGCGCCCGAAGATGCTCATCGCCAGTTCGGTGCGCCCGGCGCCCATCAGGCCGGCGATGCCCACGATCTCACCCTTGCGCACGTTCAGGCTGGAACCCTTCACGACCATGCGCTCGGCGACCTGCGGGTGCTGCACGGTCCAGTCACGCACCTCGAAGAAGACCTCGCCGATGTGCGGTGTGCGGTCCGGGAAACGGCTCTCCAGGCTGCGCCCGACCATGCCCCGGATGATCCGGTCTTCGTTGACTCCGTCGGCCACGACATTCAGGGTTTCGATCGTCTTGCCGTCGCGGATGATCGTGATCGAGTCTGCGACCTGTTCGATCTCGTTGAGCTTGTGGGAGATCATGATCGAGCTGATTCCCTTGCCCTTCAGCCCGCGGATCAGGTCCAGCAGATGCATGGAGTCCGATTCGTTCAGGGCCGCGGTCGGCTCATCGAGGATGAGCACCTTGACCGACTTGTTGAGGGCCTTGGCGATCTCGACCAGCTGCTGCTTGCCGACGCCGATGTTCTTGATCAGGGTGTCGGGGTCGTCCCGCAGCCCGACGCGCGCCAGCAACTCGAGCGCCGTCTTCTTGGCGGTGATCCAGTCGATTGCACCCCACTTGGTCGGCTCGTTGCCGAGGAAGATGTTCTCGGTGATGGAGAGTTCCGGAATGAGCGCAAGTTCCTGGTGGATGATGACGATGCCCGCTTCTTCGCTCGAGCGGATGTCCTTGAAGTGCACGTTCTGACCCTGGTAGATGATGTCGCCCGTGTATGTGCCGGAGGGGTAGACCCCGGAGAGCACTTTCATCAGGGTGGACTTGCCGGCACCGTTCTCGCCGCAGATCGCGTGGATCTCGCCGCGATTCACCGTGATGGAGACGTCCGACAGGGCCTTTACCCCGGGAAACTCCTTGGTGATGGACCGCATCTCAAGGATTACGTGGTCAGTGGACATCGTTGGACTCCTCACGGCCGGGGGCCGCTGCTGGTATCCCATACCGACAACGGAATGGACGCGCGAAGGATCATTCCGCTCCCGCTCAGCAGGGCGGCAGCAGAGCTGCCGGGCAGGTGGAAAAGTGTGCTCACAAGCTTGACCTCAATGTCATGCGTTTGGAAAAAAGTGCTGAAAATCGAGTCCATGTGACCGATCACATTGACACTATAGACCCGGTGATAGTCCCGGTGTCAAGTTTCGTTTTGTCACGCTTGCGTAACAGGCTGTTGCTCCCCTGAGCGGGGTCGGAGGTCAGGACATTCCGGCGAGCCCAGCCGGCTCGCGGACGGTACCGGCGGGCGGCTTACCACTTCTGTAATGCTGTGCGGAAACGGGGAACTGCTCGACAATGCACTCAAGGAACTCCGGAGAGAGTCGCGGGGGAGAGCGAACCGTTCACCGGGTGATCGAGGCGAGGTCGCGCATGTGCCGAACTCAGAACGCGGGCGGTGCGGTCGAGCCGCGCACGATGAGCTCGGGAATGATCGGGTCGCTCCGCTCGATCGGTACCCCGCCGCTCAGGTTGCTGAGCAGAAGGGCGATGCACCGCCGCCCGAGTTCGGCGAAGTCCTGGCGCACTGTCGTGAGCGGTGGCCAGAAGTGTGCCGCTTCGGGAATATCGTCGTAGCCGACGATACTCATGTCGCGCGGCAGGTCGAGGCCCGCCTCGCGGCAGGCGTGCATGAACCCGAGCGCCATCAGATCATTCGACGCGAAGATGGCCGTGAAGTCCCGCCTCCGGAGCAGTTCTCGTCCGGCACGGTATCCGAAATCGGCGGTCCAGTCGCCCAGAATCGGCGCCATGGTCGGCACATCCATTTCCCACATCTCGTCGAGGAAGCCGCGCATTCGAGCCTCGGCCTCGATCCAGTCCTGGGGTCCGGCAAGGTGGTAGATGCTCCGATGGCCGAGGTCGATCAGGTGCCGCGTGGCCTGTCTGGCACCGGTCATCTGGTCGACGGACAGGGAATTGTCGAGGCGGCCGGTGGACTGCAGGGTGACGAACGGCACGTCGATGGACAGCTGTTCCAGAGCGTCGAAGACCCGCACCTGCGGCGCGATCACGACGATGCCCTCCACGGACTGGTTCATTAGGTGCTCCAGCGCCGCCTCGATCGACTCCGTGTCGACGGATGTGAGGTTCGCGGTGTTGACGTAATAGCCGGCTTCCTGGGCGGCGTCCTGAATGGCGGCGATGCTGCTCGCCGGCCCGTAGGCACTCTCCGCCGAGAGCAGGCCGATGGTGCGCGAACGCCCGCGCGACAGTGCGCGGGCCGCCCGGTTCGGCCGGTACTGCAGGTCTTCCATGACCTGCAACACCTTCGCCTTGGTGGAATCACGGATGCTGGGGTGGTCGTTGAGCACGCGCGAAACGGTCTGATGCGAGACCCCCGCGAGGCGCGCCACATCACGGATGCTCGGGGCACGCCCCTTGGGCAGATCGATAGTCACAGGAAGACCTTGTTGGCATGTGCACGGTCACAATTGTGAACGCAAATCAAGTATGCACTCCGATGACGCCCCCTGGCGCACATTGCGCCTCGGTTGATCAGGCGCTCTCGCGCACCACCAGATCAGTCGGCAGAACCATGGCAGCGGGGCGTTCGCCCCCGATAACCTGCAGGAGCAAGCGCACCATTTCTTCGCTGATGCGGTCGAACGGCTGCCGCATGGTCGTGAGCGGAGGGTGCGTCGTGGCCGCGATGGGACCGTCATCAAAGCCCCCGACTGCGACGTCTTCCGGCACTCGGCGGCCCGACGCAAGAAGCACATCGAGTGCCCCGGCTGCCATCACGTCGTTGGCGGCGAACACCGCGTCCAGATCGGGGTGCCGTGTCAGGAGAGCCGTCATTGCCGCCGCGCCGCTCGACCGGCTGTAGTCGCCATGGGCCACATACGTCTCGTCGAATACATCGGCGCGTTCATCGACATACGCTTCGAAGCGACGCATGCCTCCGGAGGTATCTTCTGGCCCGGTGATGGTAGCGATGCGAGTGCGGCCGAGGCTGGTCAGGTAGCGCACCATTTCCCGAGCGCCTTCGTAGTCGTCGGCGGCCACATACCCCATCTTGTTTTCGAAGCCCAACGGCACCCCACAGGCAATCGCCGGCACGCCGGCCGCGATGATCTCGGACAGTCCGCGGCGACCACTGTGCGAGGAAACCAGCAACACACCATCGACGTGGCCCGCCGTGACGAACTCCGTGGCCCGGCGCTGTTCGTCCTCATTGCCCGCCATGATCAAGACCAACGAGATGTCGTGCACGGAGAGCGCCCGCGACGCCCCGCTCATCAGTACAGCGAAGTTCGGGTCTTCGAACAACCGCTCGTGGGACTCGGTGAGAAGGAAGGCCACCGAGTTGGCGCGGCTGGTGGCGAGGCTGCGTGCATGCGGGTTGACCCGGTAGCCCGTCTTCTTGATGGCCGCGTTCACTGCCGCCAGAGCATCCGGACCCACCCAGTGACCGCCGTTCAGCACCCGAGAAACCGTTCCCCGGGATACGCCGGCGGCTGCGGACACATCATCGATGGTCGGCCGGCGCTTCGAAGGGGGCGGGGTCACGTCAGAATTCTATCCATCCTCAGGCTTTGACCGCGCCCGCAGCAAGGTCGACCTTCCAGTAGCGCTGCAGCACAAGGAACAGTATTACCAGAGGGATGATCGACAGTAGGGCGCCCGTGATTACGAGCGTGTACATGGACGGCGCGGTCGCACCCTGATTGAGCAGGCCGCTCAGGCCGACCGTGACCGGGAAGAGCCTGTCATTGCCGAGCATGATGTAGGGCAGCATGAAGTTGTTCCAGACCGCCACAAACTGGAAGAGGAAGATCGTCACGAGCCCGGGGCCCATCATCGGCAGGGCGATGCGATTGAAGATGTAGAGCTCACCGGCTCCCTCGGTGCGGGATGCCTCGACAACCTCTGTGGGCACCGACGCCGCCGCGTAGATGCGCGCCAGATAGATGCCGTAGGGGCTGATGATCTGCGGCAGCAGCACGGACCAGATCGTGTTGGTCAGGCCGACCTCGGCCAGCAGGAAGTATTGCGGGATGGCGAGGATGACGCCGGGCACGAGCACTCCCATCAGCAGCACCGCGAAGACCGCGCGCTTGCCGGGGAACTCGAACTTGGCCAGAACGTAGCCGGAGATCGCCGAGACCCAGGTGGAGGCGAGGGCGCCGACGCCGGCGTAGATCGCCGTGTTGAGCACCCAGCGCCAGTAGAGGCCGTCGCGGTACCGGCTCAGCTCCACGATGTTGTCCCAGAGGTGCGAACTCGGCATCAGCGTGAACGTGGAGAAAAGCTCGGAGGCATCCTTGCTCGAGGCCATCAACACCCAGAAGACGGGGAAGAGGCAGTAGATGGCGCCGACGAGAAGGATGCCCGTAGAGACCGGGCTGGCCTTCTGGCGGAAGGTGCGGGCGGCGACGCGCTCTGCCTTGAGCAGGGCGCGGCCTGGACGGGTCACGGTGGATGAGGTGGTCATGGTCAGTCCTCCTGACCGAATGCGCGTTTCTGCACAACGCGCAGGAACAGGAATGAGAAGGCGAAGGTCACGACGGCGATGACGATCGAGGTTGCGGCCGCCGAGTAGATGTCGTCACGGGTGAAGGCGTCCCGGTAGACCAGCATCAGCGGTGACCAGCTGGTGGACAGGGAGTTCGTGAGTGGTCGCAGGGTGGTCGGCTCGGCGAAGACCTGCAGCGTGGCCACCATCGAGAACAGGGCGGTCATCACGATGGCGGGGGCAATGATCGGGATCTTGATGCGCCGTGCGATCTGCACCTCGGTGCAGCCGTCGAGCTTCGCAGCCTCGTAGATGTCGGTGGGCACCGACTTCAGCGAGGTGTACATCACGATCATGTTGAAGCCGACGCCGCCCCACAGGGCGATGTTGGCGATCGCGAAGATGACGCCCGACGAGGAGAGCAGCGACGGGACGTCCCAGCCGAACCGTTCGAAGAGAAAGTAGAACGGGCTCACGGCGGGTAGGTACAGGAATCCCCAGAGGAGGGAGCTGATCACGGCCGGCACGGCGAACGGCAGGAAGATCGCGGTGCGGGAGAACCCGGTGGCCCGCGTTCGCCGGGAGTCGAGCAACAGGGCGAACAGCAGGGCCAGACCCAGCATCACGGGGATCAGGATGAGGCCGTAGAGCAGGACGCGCCCCACACTGGCACCGAATTCGGCGTTCGTGAGGGTGGCGGCGTAGTTGTCGATGCCCGCGAAGACGGTCGAGCGTGCGCCGGCGCCCAGACCCAGTCCGGAGACCTTGGTCTTCTGGAAACTGAGAAAGAGTGTGTAGACGATGGGTGCGGCCATGAAGACCACGAACAGGATGATGCCCGGCGCCAGCATCGCGTAGGGCACGAGCACCCTCGAGCGGAACTTGCCCTTCTCCCTACGCTGCTGCGGAGGCGGTGTGCTGCTCCTGGTGGCCACGGGGGCCTCTATCACTGTCACGGATTGTCCTCAATCGACGCGGTCACGGTGTTCGGTGTGAACGGGCCGCCCGCGCGGCGGGCGGCCCGGATGGTGCTGGGTGTTACTTGACGGTGAAGCCGCTCTTCTTCATGTCGGCCGTGGTGATCGTCTGCATTGCCGCGATGGCGTCGAGGAATGCACTCTTCTTCCTCGCGTCGGCAGCCTTGGCGAATTCGTCGTTGTACGCGCTATAGGCGACGTTGACGTTTGGTCCGTAGCTGAACGGGGTCACGGTCTGGGCGACCTCGGCGGCCACCTCATAGAAGTCGGGCTGGTTATTGAAGAACTCCGGCGGCGCCGTGAGCGCGGAGGCGGCGGCATCGACGTTGGCGGGGTAGATGCCCGTCGCGGTGACGAGCGCCTGCACTGCGTCGGGGTCGGTGTTCAGCCAGGTGGCGAACTCGGTGGCGGCTTCCTGGTGTTTCGACTGCGTGGTAACCGCGGTCGAGGAGCCACCCCAGTTGCCCGTGGCGGGCGCCGAGGCGTCCCACTGTGGCATGGGTGCGGCCATCCAGAGACCGGCGGTGTCCGCGGCGTTGCCCGCCAGGACGCCGGGTGCCCAGATGGCGCTCAGCCAGCCGACCTGTTCGCCGCTGTTGAGGCCGGCGTTCCACTCGGGCGTGTACATCGGCTTGTTGTCGATGACTCCCTCTTCCACGAGGCCGCCCCAGTAGCCGGCGACCGTCTTGGTGGGGGTCTCGTCGATGTTGACGCTCCAGGACTCGCCATCGATGCCCCACCAGGAGGCACCGGCCTGCTGCGCCATGCCGGTGAACCAGCCGGCGTCATTCGACGAGAAGGTGCCCAGGTACTTGGCCGGGTCGGAGGCGTGCACGGCGCGCGCCACTTGGGCGTATTCGTCCCACGTGGTGGGAACGGCCAGGCCGAGCTGCTTGAGGATGTCGGCGCGGTAATAAAACATCATCGGCCCGGTGTCCTGCGGGATGGCGTAGACGGCGTCGGAGCCGAGCGTGACGGAGTCCCAGACGCCGACGGCGAATTCGTCCTCCACGTCATTGGCGCCCAGCTCGGAGATGTCGGCGAGGGCGTCGGAGGAGACCAGGGTCGGGATCTTCTGGTACTCCGCCTGGATCAGGTCGGGAGCTCCGCTGCCGGCCTTGATGGCCGTGAGAAGTTTGGTGATGGCCGGGTCGCCGCCGTCCTGCTTCTGAACCGTAACCTGGATGTCCGGATTCTCGGCGTTCCAAGTGTCGACGACCTGGTCGAGGTTCGGGGCCCAGGCCCAGTAGTTGAGCTCGACCGGCCCGGAGTCACCGCCCGCGGCATCCGTTGAACAACCTGCCATGAGCAGTGTTGCGGCGGTGGCCAGGGCCACCGTCCCGATTCGTATCGACGTGGGCATTCGTCCTCCTTGAAGAAAGCTGGTGCTGTGAGTTGGCGCCCGCGGTATCGTCGCGTCAAAACTCGACTCTGACTGTGAGCGGTACTAGTCACGCACACAATCATATTCGTTGTCAACACGCAGATAAATTTACGCATCCCAGAAGTTCCTGTGCTAAAACTGGGAGCGCACACAGTAAAAAGGAGATCCAGACCAATGCCGATCGAGACCGCAGTACCCACGCTCCCGTCAGCGACGAACCGCTGGCTGAAGGGCACGAACCGACTGCGCTACGGCGGCGATTACAACCCGGAGCAGTGGCCGCGGGAGACCTGGCTCGAGGACGTGGCGCTGATGCAGCAGGCCGGCATCAACCTCGTCAGCGTCGGGATCTTCTCCTGGGCGCTGCTCGAACCGCGCGAGGGGGAATACGACTTCGGTCTGCTCGACGACATCATCGGGCTGCTGCACGAGGCCGGAATCGACGTCGACCTGGCCACCCCCACGGCCGCGCCACCGGCCTGGTTCTGGAAGAAATACCCGGATTCCCGGCCCGTCACCCGCGACGGAATCACGCTGGGCAACGGCTCGCGTGGCCTGGTCAGCCCGTCGAGCCCCGACTACCGCCGGGCAGCGGCGGCGATCACGGAACAACTCGCCCGCCGGTACGCGAACCACCCCGCGCTCGTGCTCTGGCACGTGCACAACGAGTACGGCGCCCCGATCAGCGATTCCTATGACGACCACTCCGTCGCGGCCTTCCGGGTGTGGCTGCGGAAGCGCTACGGCACCCTCGAAGTACTCAACGAGCTGTGGGGCACCACGTTCTGGGGACAGGTCTATGGCGAATGGGACGAAATCGACGCCCCGCGCCAGTCGGCCTCGGTGAGCAACCAGGCCCAACGCCTCGACTTCCACCGGTTCACCTCCGACGCTCTGCTGGAGTGCTACATCGGCGAGCGCGACGTCATCCGCCGGTTCACGCCCGACATTCCCGTGACCACCAACTTCATGGCAACTAATTGCCTCTCTGCCGACTATTGGCGGTGGAGCAGGGAGGTGGACATCGTCTCGAATGATCACTATCTGGTCGCCGAGCGCGCCGACAACCACGTGCTCCTGGCGATGGATGCCGACCTCACTCGGTCGCTGGCTGGCGGAGCGCCGTGGATCCTGATGGAACACTCAACCGGGGCTGTGAACTGGCAGCCGCGCAACATCGCCAAGCGGGCGGGTGAACTAGCCCGAAATTCGCTCTCCCACCTCGCGCGTGGTGCGGACGGCATTCTGTTCTTCCAGTTCCGGGCCTCACGCTTTGGCGTGGAGAAGTTCCACTCCGCCATGCTGCCGCACGCCGGCGCCGAGACCCGGCTGTGGCGCGAGGTCCTGGCGTTGGGCCAGACCCTCGGCGCGTTGGAGCCCGTGCGCACCTCCCGCGTGCGCGCTCGGGTCGCGTTGCTCTGGGACACCGAATCGTTCTGGGCGCAGGACTTGGAGTGGCGCCCCAGCGTCGAGCTGGGCCACCGCGAGCGCGTCGAGGCCTTCTACACAGCGCTGTGGGACCGCAATGTGACGGTGGACTTCGCTCACCCGACCGCCGACGTCGGCAGCTACGACCTCGTGATCGCCCCAAGCCTTTACCTGGTTGGCCCGACGGCCTCCGCCAACCTCACCGCGTACGTTCGGGCAGGCGGCCACCTGGTCGTGTCGTACTTCTCCGGCATCGTCGACGATAACGACACGGTCTACCTCGGCGCCGCTCCCGGCGCCCTGCGCGAGGTGCTCGGCCTGTGCATCCCCGAATTCCTGCCGCTGCACGAGAACGAAACGGTTACCCTCAGCGACTCCCGCACCGGCACCCTGTGGGCCGACGACATCGCGGTCTCCACGGCCGAGGTGCTGGCCCGGTATCTGGACGGCCCGGCCAAGGGCGGACCGGCCATCACCCGCAATGCTTTCGGGGCCGGCTCGGCCTGGTACATTTCGACCCGGCTCACCGGCGCCGACCTCGATTCCCTAATGCTCGACGTGCTCGACACGGCAGGTGTCGATGCCGCCCCCGGCATCGACGGCGTCGAGAGGGTCACCCGGTCGAACGACACCGGCGATTTCCTATTTCTGATCAACCACACGGATGCCGACCGGCCATGCCCGGCCGTCGGCACCGAGCTCCTGACTGATGCAGTCGTGACCGGAACCGTACTGGTCCCCGCCGGGCTCACCCGGGTTGTACACCACTCCCGGTAGCACGGCGCGACAGCTGCCACCGCTTCACCAGCCGCACGGCCACGGCCGCGGCCACACTGGCCAGTACCGCGGGAACGAGCAGATTGAGACCGGCGAGAATGAGGAGGCCGACCGTGAGCACGACCGACACGACGGCCAGCCACCAGCCCAGCGTGTGGCGGTCGAGCAGACGCACGGCCGCGATCATGCCGAGCACATGATGGCCACCATCGAACTCGTGTGGATCAGGATGAACGCCCCGAGGTAGACGTTGAGCACTCCGACGGCCGCGACAGCGGCAATCACGGCGACGAAAACCGGACCGACGCCGGGCGCGTTCGTTGCGACCAGGTCGAGCGGCGCAACCTGCCCCCGCCCCGCGGCCCGGCCCAGAACGGCGACGGTCACGTACTGCAGGGCCAGGTAGGCGATGCCGACCAGGACGAGGGCGACCGCCGTGGCGAGGGGGGTGACCCCTCCGGGGTTCGTGAACTCCGCCGCGATGTGCGTGCCGACCTCCTAGCCCGCGAAGGCCCACACGAACAGGCTGATCGCGGTGCCGACGCCGAAGAAGAACGAGTACCCGGTCATCCGTGCCCAGGTCGGGCCGAGGGCCCGGCGCACATAGCTGGCGACGCCGCCGGGGTCCGGATAGCGGGCCGCCAGGGCGGCGAACGTGCTGGCCAGCGGGATCGACAGAAGGGGGACGACGAACACCGCGACCAGGGACGCCGGCCCGGCCGCAGTGCCGGCCAAGCCCGGCAGTGCGAGAATGCCGGTGCCGAGCACCGCCGCGATATACGGGGCCGTGCCCTGTACCAGGCCGAGGCTGCCGCCTCGGGCCGGCGCGGCATCCGTCGCCGGCACAGCCGGTTGCAGGAACAGCCGGTTGCAGGAACAGAGCCTGAGAGGAAGTGGTCATCTGACCGTGCTGCCGCACCGGGGGTACGGCGGAAATGGCAAAAAAAAGACACACTCCGTGCAAAAACCGTCAGGCTCGAGGAGTGAGTCCCAATCGGAGCGCGGTGTCCTGTTCCGAACCAATTCGACGGAGATTGTGGTGTAAAACCGTCTTCTGGGCGTGTTTCCTGCTGATCCTGGCAAAATCTCCGTCGAATTCGTTCGAAGCGGAGGTAATCTCCCTGAGCCGCGATGCCGCATCAGCCACGGCAGCCAGGGCCGCCGCGGCTGTACGGACCTGTCCACCTAGACGGCCGCGAGCGCCCGGTCGATGTCGTCGATGAGGTCGGCGACGCCTTCGATGCCCACGGACAGACGGATGATGTTGTCCGCCACTTCGAGTTCGGTGCCGCGAACCGATGCGTGGGTCATCTCGGAGGGGTAGTTGACCAGCGATTCCACGCCGCCGAGCGATTCGGCCAGCTGGAACAGCTGCGTGGCCTCGGCGAAGGAACGCGCCGCGGCCGCGCCGCCCACGAAGGAGATCGACAGCATGCCGCCGAAGCCGCTCATCTGCTTCTTCGCCAGCTCGTGGCCCGGGTGCGTCGGCAGGCCGGGGTAGTAGACCCGGTCGATCGCCGGGTGGCCCTGCAGGTGCTCGGCGATCGCCTGGGCGTTGCTGCAGTGGCGGTCCATCCGCACCGAGAGGGTCTTGATTCCGCGCACGGTGAGCCAGGCATCCATCGGGGCCGAGACGGGGCCGGCGGCGAACTGCAGGAACTGGGCCTTCTCGGCGAGCTCGTCGTCGTTGATGATCAGGGCGCCGCCGAGCACGTCGGAGTGGCCACCGAGGTACTTCGTGGTGGAGTGCACGACGACGTCGGCCCCCAAGGCCAGCGGCTGCTGCAGCGCGGGCGAGGCGAACGTGTTGTCCACGATCACGGTCACGCCGAAGCGGTGGCCGATCCGGGCCAGAGCGGCGATGTCGCAGACCTTCATCAGCGGGTTGCTGGGCGTCTCCACCCAGAGGATCTTCGTCTCGCCCGGGATGATGGCCTGTTCGACGGCGGCGAGGTCGCTCATCTCCACGGTGGAGTTGAGGATGCCCCAGGCACCGTGCACCCGGTTGATCAGCCGGTGCGTGCCGCCATAGACGTCGTTGCCGAGCACGATGTGGTCGCCCGGTGCGAGCAGCGCGCGCAGGATGGTGTCCTCCGCGGCGAGCCCGCTGGCGAAGGAGAGGCCGTGCTTTCCGCCCTCCAGCGCGGCCAGCAGGGTCTCAAGCACGGTGCGGGTCGGGTTGCCGCCGCGGCTGTACTCGTAGCCGCCGCGCAGGTGGCCGATACTCTCCTGCACATACGTGGACGTCTGGTAGATGGGCGGGATCACGGCGCCGGTCGTCGGGTCGAATTCCTGCCCCGCGTGGATGGCGATGGTGTCGAAGTTTCGTGTGCGAGCCATTGATTCGTCCTTAGTCATGCTGTTCAGGCGCTCAGGTAGGTGAGCAGGTCGTGGCGGGTGATGACGCCGAGGGGTTTGCCGCCGTCTGTGACGAGGAGCGCATCGTGGCCGGCGAAGGCGGCGCGCGCGGCCGCGACGGGCTCGTTCACCCCGATCAGCGGGAGGGAGTCGCCGACGAACTCGCCGACGCGGTCGGCCAGTTTCGCTTCGCCGGAGAAGACGAGTTCCATCAGCCGGCGTTCGTCGACCGCGCCGACGACCTCGCCCATCACCACCGGGGGCTTTTCGGTGAGCACCAGCACCTGGGAGACGCTGGCCTCGGTCATGACTCCGATGGCGTCGTGCACCGTGGCGCTGGGGTGCACGTAGACGAACGGCGGCAGGGCGCCGGTCTTGGACGAGAGCAGGTCGCCGACCGTGTGCCCGGCGGGCGCGTTGCTGAAACCGTAGCTGCGCATCCAGCCGTCATTGAAGATCTTGCCCAGGTAGCCGCGCCCGCCGTCGGGCAGCAGCACGACGATGGTGTTGTCGGCGCCGAGGGTTCTCGCCGCGCGCAGGGCTGCGACGACGGCCATGCCGCTCGAGCCGCCGACCAGAATGCCCTCTTCGAGGGCGAGCCGGCGGGTCATCGCGAAGGAGTCGGCGTCGGAGACGGCGATCACCTCGTGCACGACCTCCGGGTCGTAGGCGCCCGGCCAGAAGTCCTCGCCCACGCCCTCGACCAGATACGGCCGGCCGGTGCCACCGGAGTACACCGAGCCCTCCGGATCGGCGCCGATGATGCGCACGCTCTCTCCCGAGACCTCGCGCAGGTACCGTCCGGTACCGGTGATGGTGCCGCCGGTGCCGACGCCCGCGACGAAGTGGGTGACCGTGCCGTCGGTGTCGCGCCAAATCTCGGGCCCGGTCGTCTCGTAGTGGCTGAGCGGGCCGTTCGGGTTGAAGTACTGGTTGGGCTTGAAAGCCCCCGGGATCTCCCGGGCCAGCCGGTCGGACACGCTGTAATAGGAGTCAGGGTGGTCGGGGGCGACGGATGTCGGGGTCACCACAATCTCCGCGCCGTAGGCCGTGAGCACGTTGCGCTTGTCCTCGCCCACCTTGTCCGGCAGCACGAACACGCACTTGTAGCCGCGTTGCTGGGCAACGAGAGCGAGGCCGACGCCCGTGTTGCCCGAGGTCGGCTCGACGATGGTGCCGCCGGGAAGCAGGAGGCCGTCCCGTTCGGCGGCATCGATGATGCGCACCGCAATGCGGTCCTTCGCGGAGCCGCCCGGGTTCAGGTACTCCAGCTTGACCAGCACGGTGGCGCTGACGTCAGCCGTCACCTTGTGCAGCCTGACCAGGGGGGTGTCACCGATGAGGTCGAGAACGGTGTCGGCAATTTTCATCGAGAGTCCTTCATCGAGGGTTCTTCGTCACGGATTCGAGCCGGGTCAACTCTATCGGCGTGAGCGGAGTGGGTGCCGTGGGCGTCGGCGACGTGACCTGCTCCGAGTACAGCCGCGCGTAGACGCCATCGTCGGCGAGCAGTTCGGCGTGGGTGCCCCTCTCTACGATCCGGCCGGCGTCGACGACGAAGATGACGTCGGCGGACACGATGGTCGACAGCCGGTGCGCGATGGCGATGGTCGTACGCCCGCGGGAAGCGGTGTCCAGGGCCGCCTGAACGACGCGCTCGGAGATGGCGTCGAGGGCGCTGGTGGCCTCGTCGAGGATCAGCACCTCGGGGTCCTTGAGCAGCACCCGCGCGATGGCGATGCGCTGCTTCTCGCCGCCGGAGAGCCGGTAGCCGCGCTCCCCCACCAGGGTGTCGTAGCCGGCGGGGAAGGATGCGATCGTGTCGTGGATACTCGCCGACCGGGCCGCGGCCTCGAGCTCGGCATCCGTCGCCTCCGGTTTCGCGTAACGGAGGTTCTCGGCGATGGTCGCGTGGAAGAGGTAGGTCTCCTGGCTGACGATGCCGATGTGGGAGACGAGGGACTGCTGCTGGAGGCCCTGCACCTCGACGCCGGAGAAGAGTACCCGCCCGGCCGAGGCCTCGTAGAAGCGCGGGATCAGATAGGACACGGTGGTCTTGCCTGCCCCGGACGGGCCGACGAAGGCCGCGAACTGGCCGGGCTCGATCGTGAAGGAGACGTCGTCCAGGGTGGGACGCGATTCCGCGCCGGCATCCGGGTAGGCGAAGGTGACCCCGTCGAAGGCGACCCGGCCGACGGCCTCGCCGCGGGCCGGCACCGGAGCGGCGTCGGGGGCGTCGCGGATCGCGGGCCGAAGGTCGAGGTACTGGAAGATGCGGGCGAACAGGGCGCTCGAGGTCTGCAGGTCGAGGGCGACGCGCATCAGGCCGAGCAGCGGGAACAGCAGCCGTGACTGCACGGTCGTGAAGGCCACGATCGTGCCCGCCGTGATGTCGGTCGTTCCGCTGCCCATCAGCAGACCGGCCACGAGGTAGACGATCGCCGGGATACTGGACAGAAAGATGCTCACCGTGGCGAAGAACCATTGGCCGCTCATCTGCTGGCTGATCTGCAACTTGACCTGGTTGGCGTTCTCGCCGGCATACCGATGGATCTCGGTCTTCTGACGGGTGAAGCTTTTCGAGAGCAGGATGCCGGACACGCTCAGCGTCTCCTGCGTGATCGCCGTCATATCCGAGAGCGATTCCTGCGTCCTGGACGCGATGCGGGCCCGCACCTGGCCGACCCGGCGCTGGGCAAAGACGAGCACGGGCATCAGGATGATGGCGACGATCGCCAGCTGCCAGCTCAGCAGGAGCATCGCGACGAGCGCCGCGATCACGGTCACGGCGTTGCCGAGAAGACTGGAGATGGTGTTGGTGAGCACGCTCGCGACGCCGCCGACATCGTTCTGCAGCCTGGATTGGATGACGCCCGTCTTCGTTCGCGTGAAGAAGCTCAGTTCCATCGCCTGCAAGTGGGTGAACAGGCGCACCCGGAGGGCACCCATCACCGAGTTGCCGACCGTGGCGGTGAGCCAGGTCTGCCAGACGCCGAGCAACTGCGTCCCCAGGTAGATGGCGATCATCACCCCCACGAGCACGGCGAGACGCTGCACGTCCGGGCTGCCGCCGGGCGGGAAGAGCCCCTCGTCGAAGGCCCGCTGCACGAGCAGGGGCGGCACGACGGAGAGCGCCGCGCTGATGAATACGAGAACCACGGTGACCGTGAGCTTCGCGCGGTGCGGCGCGAACAGGCCGATGATCCGGCGAAGCAGATTCGGGATGCGCGGGGCCTCGGCGTTCTCGGCCCGCTGCGCCACGACATCCGCGCCGCTGACCCGCCCCCGTCGACCGCCGCCGCCACCGTGCATTCCACTCATGAATTCACTCTAAACTCCCGCGCGGCACACAAATGTGCCCGTTCCGGACACCGGCGGCCCGGGTGGGCGCCAGCGGCGGTACGGGCACAGTCGCTGATGCGGCTAGCCCTTCGTCGAACCGGCCAGCAGGCCGCGCACGAAGTAGCGCTGCAGGGAGAAGAACACGATCAGCGGAACCAGGATCGAGATGAACGCGCCGGCAGTGAGCAGGTGCCAGTCCTGGCCTCGGGTACCGGTGATCTCGGCCAGTAGCTTGGTCATCGGGGCCACCGCACCGTCCGCGAAGATGAGCGCCACGAGCAGGTCGTTCCAGACCCATAGGAACTGGAAGATGGCGAAGGATGCGATCGCCGGCATGGTCAGCGGCAGCACGATGCGGAAGAAGATCTGCCCGTGACCGGCGCCGTCGACCCGCGCCGCCTCGATGACGTCGGCGGGAATCTCCGACACGAAGTTGTGCAGCAGGTAGATGGCGAGCGGCAGGGCGAACATCGTGTGCGCGATCCACACCTGCGAGTAGCCGCCGGCGTCGCTGATCGAGGAGACCACCGGGAAGCCGAAGACCTCACCCAGCGAGAAGAACTGCAGGAGCGGCACGAGGGCCATCTGCAGCGGAACGATCTGCAGCGCGAAAACCGCGATGAACAGCACGTTCTTGCCGCGGAAGTCGATCCAGGCGAATGCGTAGGCCGCGAGGCTGGCGATGATCAGCGGCAGCAGTGTGGCCGGCAGGGTGATCGCGATCGAGTTGATGAACGCACCGGCCAGATTCAGCTGACTGTTGCCGGCCTGGAGCACATCGCTGTAGTTATCGATGGTCAGACCCCAGTTCGAGAAGAGCGTCCACCAGCCGGTGGTGCGTACCTCCTGCGCCGGGCGGAAGGAGGAGACGAAGAGCCCGAAGGTCGGAACGGTCCAGAGCACGGCGATCACGAGCGCCGCGATCGTGGCGCCTCGGCTGGTCAACCGCTTCTTGGTGCGCTTGGCCGCCGCGAACTCCTGACGGCGCTCGCCTCGGCGAGTTTGGCTCTTGGTGTTCTTGTCGACGGGGAGCTCAACCGGAAGAATCGCGCTCATCGGATTTCCCTCTGCTTCTGAATCTGGCGGGCGTTGTAGACGACGATCGGGAGCACGAGCAGGAACAGGATCACGGCGAAGGCGGCGGACCGGCCCTGCTCGAAGTTCTTGAACTGCGTGTACATCTCGTTCGCGATGACGCTGGTGTCGTTGGCGCCTGCGGTCATGGTCCGGACGATGTCGAAGACCTTGAGGGAGGCGATAGAGATCGTCGTCAACACGACGACGAGGGCGCCGCGGATGCCAGGCACCGTGACGTTGGTGAACTTCTGCCAGGCGTTGGTGCCGTCGAGTTCGGCGGCCTCCATCTGCTCAGCAGGCACGCCCTTGATGGCGGCGGAGAGCACGACCATGGCGAATCCGGTCTGCACCCAGATCAGCACGACGATCAGGAAGACCGTGTTCCAGGGTGCGTTGGCGAGGAAGTCGACGGGCTGGCCGCCGAACCACACCACAACCTGGTTGAGCAGGCCGATCTGGTTCTGGTCGGCCGGCCGGGCCGTGTAGACGAAGCGCCAGATGATGGACGCCCCGACGAAAGAGATGGCCATGGGCATGAAGACCATGATCTTGAAGTACTTCTCGCCGCGGCTCTTGTCGATGAAGACCGCGTAGGCCAGGCCGGCGATCGTAGACACGAGCGGAGTGATGAGCACCCAGACGATCGTGTTGAGCACCGTGCGGATGGCCTCCGGCTGGGTGAACACCCAGACGAAGTTGTCGAGGCCGATGAACTCGGTTCCGCGGGAGTTCATGAACGCCTGCACCGTGGTCTGGATGGTCGGGATGATGAGTCCGACGATGAGGAGCAAGATGGCCGGAGCGAGGAAGCCGAAGAGCTGGAAGAGGTAGCCGGCGCCGGAGCGTGAGCGGTAGTCGACGATGAAGAAGACTCCGCCGAGAACGGCGGCCGCGGCGATGGCCCACCAGTACGATCCCGCGGCGAGCAGGATGAGCAGCGGGGCGGCGACGCAGACGGCGAGACGGATGACGGTGTAGCCGGTGCCCTTGCGCGGGGCTATCTCGACGAAGAACAGGATCGCGGCCACCAGGGCGACGAACGCGAGGATGATGATGGGGACTTGGACCAGGGGCGGCAAGTCAGCCAGCCAGGCAAGGAACGCCGACATATGAAACCTCTCGAGTACGACTGCGGGCTCACAGTTTGCTGGTGGGGCGGAAAACTACCGCCACGGTACACCAGCAGGGGAGTGCGGGTCGCCCCTTTTCAGGAGGACGACCCGCACGGTTGTGGTGCTGTTAGATGAGCTGGTTCCGAATTGAACTAGCTGGAGGGCCAGCCGGCTTCGATGCTGGTGAGAACCTCGTCGGTCGGGGCTCCGTTGATCCAGTTGACCATTCCCTTCCAGAAGGTGCCGGCGCCCACGGAGCCGGGCATCAGGTCGGAGGCGTCAAAGCGGAAGGTGGTCTCCGGGTCCTGAAGGATCTTGATGGCTTCCTGCAGGATGGGGCTCTTCGCGTTGGCCGGGTCAAGACCCGAGTTGGCGCTGATGACTCCACCGAGGCTCACCCGGCTATTCGCCCAGTCGTCGCTGGAGAGGTACGTCTGAACGGCCTGGGTGTCGGCGTCATCCGCGAATGCGGCGACGATCTCGCCACCACCGGTCACGGCTTGGCTGCCGGCCTCTTCGGCCGGGGTGATGAAGGCCCAGACGTCACCGTCGGGACCGACCTCTCCGCCGGCATCCGTGATGAAGCCGTCGAAGAAGGATGCCTGGTGGTGCAGCGCGCAGGTTCCTGCGGCGAGCGGCGTGGCCACGTCACCGAACGGGGTGCTGTTGATCGAGCGGACATCACCGAACGTGGCGTTGACGTTGGCAGGGTTCAGCAGGATCTCTCCGACGGAGTCGAAGGCGGCCTTGATTGCGGGGTCCGTGAACGGGATCTCGTTGGCAACCCACTTGTCGTAGGTCTCCGCTCCGGCCTGACGCAGGACGAGGTCTTCGACCCAGTCCGTGCCCGGCCAGCCGGTGGCGTCGCCCGAGCCGAATCCGGCGCACCACGGAGCGCTGCCGGTCTTCTCCTGGATAGTCTTCGTCACGGCGAGGAGTTCGTCCCAGGTCTCGGGAACTTCGACACCCCACTCGGTGAACTTAGCCGGGGAGTACCAGATGAAGCCCTTGACGCTGGCCATCAGTGGCGCGCCGTAGAACGTGTCCCCGACGGTGCCGTAGGCCTTCCAGTCCTTGGACCAGAACTCGTCGACGTTGTCTTCGACGGCCTTCGGGGCAGGCTTGAGGAAGTCGCGGCTGGCAAGGTCTGCCATCAGTCCGGGCTGCGGGAAGATCGCGATGTCGGGAGCACTGCCACCCTGGGCGCGGATGGCGATCTGAGCCTCGAACTCCTTCGACGCCTCGTACTGGATGTCGATGTTGTTCTCTTCTTCCCAGGCAGCCCAGGACTTCTCGAGGAGCTTGGCCTCGGTGTCACCGATGGTGCCGTAGACGGAGACGACGCCGTCGCCTTCAGCTCCGGAGTCGGTGTTCGTGCTGCCGGGGCCACCGGAACAGCCGGCCAAGGTCAGACCGGCGATCGCCGCAATGGCGATGGGTGCTGTGATTCGGCGGTGGAATGACCGCATTTTTCCTCCTCGTTGAGTTTGATGAAGATGCGCCGGGGATATCCCCGGACAAACACCCAGGTGCTGCAGGAACAGCTTGTGTGCCGAAAACGATCAGATAAGGAACCGGTTCCACACCACAAGTTACGGTACGCCGGGCCGAATCGCAAGACCAGATTTGTCACGGAATGGCAAAGATCGCACTCCCGCCACGACACCTTCGAAAGTTCGTTCCGCGGGACGTGTCGCATTCCGGCGGATATAGTGGAACCGGTTCCAGCGGGCCTGCCAGAGCTGTACAGTGTTGGAAACGGGTCCAAGGGCGGAGGCTGGAATGAGCGCAATTGCGGATGTCGCACGCCTCGCCGGCGTCGCGAAGGCCACAGCCTCCCGTGCCCTGAGCGGTCGTGGCTATGTGTCGGAGCAGACCCGGATCAAGGTCATCGCCGCAGCCAGGGAGATCGGTTACGTCGCTTCACCCAACGCGGCCAGCCTCGTCACCGGCCGAACCAAGAGCATCGGCGTGATCATCCCGTTCATCAGCCGCTGGTTTTTCTCCGAGGTTCTGGAAAGCATGGAACAGGCGCTGCTGGACGCGGGATACGACATGACCCTCTACAACCTGCCGGCACCCTCACCCGAACGGGAGCGGGTCTTCGAGTACTTCCTCGCGCGCAAACGCTTCGACGGAGTGATCTCAGTCGGTGTGGCGCTCAGCGATGAGGAGGTCACCCTGCTGCACCGTCTGGGCCGCCCGCTGGTCGGAATCGGCGGACCCATCCGCGGCGTGGACACGATCGCCATCGACGACGTTGCCGCGGCCCGGCTCGCCACCGAGCACCTGCTCAGCCTGGGGCACACGGACATCGTGCACATCGGCGGCAGCAAAGAAGACGAGATGGACTTCCAGGTGCACAGCAACCGGCTCACCGGTTTCTACGCCGCCATGAGCGCCGCCGGCCTGCCCACCGAACGCTCGGGCCTGTTCTACGCCTGCGAGTTCACGATGCCGGGCGGCTACGAGGTGGGCCTCGCCGTGTTCGGCGACCCGCGCACCCGCCCCACCGCGGTCTTCGCCGCGAGCGACGAGATCGCGATCGGTTTGATCGTCGCCGCCAGGGAACTGGGCATCCAGGTGCCGGCCGACCTGTCCGTGATCGGCATCGACGGACATCCGTATGCCGATATGTTCCGTCTGACCACCCTCGAGCAGCACCCGCGCACACAGGGCCGGCTCGCGGTGCAGGCCCTCCTGACGGAATTGGAGAACCCCACTCAGCACGGCGACGAGGATCACCTGACCCGGCTGCCCACGAACCTGGTCATCCGCTCGAGCACCAGCGGCCCACGGCTCACCCACGGGGGCTGACACCGTGCGTCGGGCCTGACGGAACGGGCATAACGACAGAAGGCGCCGCATCCGATGGATGCGACGCCTTCTCTGTGTGGACGGCTTGCGCCGTCACGCCTCTACGAGAAGTAGAGAACCCCTCGCGGGGCCCCGACTACTTGAGGACGGCGGTGGCGCCGGCAGCTTCGAGAGCAGCCTTGCCCTTTTCAGCGGCTTCCTTGGAAACGCCTTCGAGGACGGCCTTCGGCGCGCCATCGACGACGGCCTTGGCCTCGCCGAGGCCCAGGCTGGTGAGCTCGCGCACAACCTTGATGACCTGGATCTTCTTGTCGCCGACAGCCTCGAGGATGACGTCGAAAGCGGACTGCTCTTCGACCTCTTCAACGGGGGCGGCGGGACCGGCAGCGCCGGCAGCGGCGACCGGTGCAGCGGCGGTGACCTCGAAGGTCTCCTCGAACGCCTTGACGAACTCGGAGAGTTCGATGAGGGTGAGGCCCTTGAACTGTTCGAGTAATTCCTCGGTGGAAAGCTTTGCCATGATTTTTCTCCCTATAGTTTCTTAGTTACTCACCGCGATGCCAGGCAGATGCCTAGTTCGCGGACTCCTGCTTCTCACGCAGCGCGTCGATGGTGCGAACAGCCTTCGACAGCGGTGCGTTGAACAGATATGCGGCTCCGAACAGCGAGGCCTTGAATGCGCCGGCCAGCTTGGCCAGCAGCACTTCGCGGGACTCGAGGTCGGCGAGCTTGCCTACCTCTGCGGCGGTGAGCGGGTTACCGTCGAAGTAACCACCCTTCACTACCAGGAGAGGGTTTGCCTTGGTGAAGGCACGCAGGGTCTTCGCAACGGCGACAGGGTCTCCGTGAACGAATGCGATTGCGGACGGACCGACAAGCTCGTCGTCAAACGACGTGATGCCGGCGTTGTTCGCCGCAATCTTGGTCAGCGTGTTCTTCACCACGGCGTACGTGGCGTCCGCACTGATGGAAACGCGCAGCGACTTGAGCTGCGCAACAGTGAGACCGCGGTACTCGGTGAGCAGAACGGCGGTCGAGCTCTGGAATTTCTCCGTAAGCTCGGCGACCGTTGCTTCCTTGTTCGCCATGGCGCTCCTCTTGGTTTCATGTGCCGGTAGCCCGGGGAGCAGACATGAAAAAAGCTCCGGCGCAGGCGCCGGAGCTGGGAACGCATTCCGGAAGAATGCAGTCTGACTTCGAATCCTGCGCGGGCCGTTCACGTGAATGAACCTTCGATTGCCAGTGCATTTCTACACGGCAATAACCGGCGGTCTTTGGCTTTCGCCCACGATACGGGACGGAGGAGGCCGGTGCAAATCGGCATCCGTTCACTGCATCCCCGAACCCGCCTCCCGCCTCCCGCTGCCCGCCTGCGACTCCTGAACCCGCCCCTGAACCAATTCGACGGAGATTTTGCCCGAAATGGCCGGTTTCGGGTTCAAAACCTTTCTGGAGCAAAATCTCCGTCGAATTCGCATGGCGAACCGGGCAGACCACGCACCGGCACGGGACGGGGTCAGGCGAGAGCGACAGGGAGGGAGACGCGGAAGCACGTGAAACCTGGGCGGCTCTCGACCTCGATCTCGCCCTGGTGCGCGGCCACGACCGCGTGGGCGATGGCCAGGCCGAGGCCCGTGCTGCCCGTTCCCCGGTAGCGCGTGCTGTCGCCGCGGGCGAAACGCTCGAACAGTGTGGCCCGGAGGTTCCCGGGGACGCCGGGGCCGTCATCCGTCACTGTCACGATGACGCGGTCGTTCTGGCGCGCGAGGGCCACGTCGACCGTGGTCTCGGGGGGCGTGTGGATACGCGCGTTGGCGAGCAGGTTGGCGAACACCTGGTGCAGCCGCGCGGCATCACCGACGATTTCCACCGGCTCGTCGGGCAGCTCCAGGCCCAGCACCCGTCCCGGGCCGGCGGCGTGGGCATCGCTGACGACGTCCACGATCAGGCTGGTCAGGTCGACCGGGCCGCTGACCAGCTCCCGGCCTTCGTCGAGACGGGCGAGGAGCAGCAGGTCTTCGACCAGGCCGGTCATCCGCACCGATTCCGACTCGATCCGCCCCAGGGAATGCAGCGCGTCCGGCGGCAGTTCCTGGTCGGAGCGGCGGGTGAGTTCGGCGTAGCCGCGGATCGACGCCAGCGGCGTGCGCAGCTCGTGGCTGGCGTCGGCGACGAACTGGCGCACCTTGCGCTCACTGGCCTGACGTGTTTCGAGCGCCACGTCCACGTGGTCGAGCATGCGGTTCAGCGCCGATCCCACCCGGCCGACCTCGGTGCGGGGGTCGGTGTCGGCGGCCGGTACCCGGTCGACGAGCGAGACCTCGCCACGGTCCAGGGGGAGCTCGGACACCCGCGCCGCCGTCTCGGTCACGCGCACCAACGGGCGCAAGGCGAGCCGCACGATCCAGGTGGCCAGAATCGCGACGATGAGGATGCCGACCAGGGAGACCACCGCAATGATGATGCCCAGCTGGGTGACCGTGTTCTGCACCCCGGAGAGCGGCAGGCCCACCAGGTAGAGGGTGCCGTTGCGGTTCGTGTCGGCCCTGACCCGGTAGCTGCCGGCGTCTTCGCCGAGGTGCACCGTCACCGCGGTCGATTCCCGCATCTGTTCGGCCAGCAACTGCACCTGCTCACCGGTCAGCTTGGCGATCTCCCCGCTCTCCTCCTCCGTGTAGCCGGCCGTGACGGTCGAGCCGTCGTAGACCAGGGCCAGCGTTCCGGGCTGCTGGGCCGGACCGGACAGGATCATCTGCGCCGTCGGTGTGAAGAATGCCCCGTTGCCGCCCTCGTCGTCCGCATCCCGGCGCACGTCGATCACGGCGCCTGACCGGTCCGACGCGCTTTGCAGCTGCTGGTCGAGGCCGTCGATCAGGGAGGCACGGAGAATGGCGACGCTGACCATCCCGATACCGATGCTGACCAAGGCGAGGAGGCCGACGACGGCGAGCACCAGCCGCCGGCGCAGGGTCCACGGCGCGCGTGGCCGGCGAGCGCCCGGCTCGCGGGGAGAATTCGGGGTCACGAAGCGGTCTTCAACATATAGCCGGAGCCGCGCACCGTGTGGATCATCGGCACGCGGCCGGCGTCGACCTTCTTGCGCAGATAGGAGATGTAGATCTCGACGACGGAAGACTTGCCGCCGAAGTCATAGCTCCACACCCGGTCGAGGATCTGGGCCTTGCTGAGCACCCGCCGGGGGTTGCGCATCAGGAAGCGCAACAGTTCGAATTCGGTGGCGGTCAGCTCGATCGCGTCTCCCCCGCGGAACACCTCGTAGCTGTCCTCGTCGAGGGTGAGGTCGCCGACCGAAATGCGGGGATCCAGGGAGTCGGCCACGGTGAGGGTGGACCGGCGGATGAGCCCGCGGAGCCGGGCGACGACCTCTTCAAGGCTGAACGGTTTGGTGACGTAATCGTCGCCGCCAGCCGTCAGCCCCTTGAGCCGGTCGTCGAGGGAGTCCTTGGCCGTGAGGAAGAGCACGGGCGTCTCGTGGCCGTCCGACCGCACGCGTTGCAACACCTGCAGGCCGTCGATGTCGGGCAGCATGATGTCGAGCACGATCGCATCCGGCCGGAATTCGCGGGCGATCGTGAGCGCCTGACGCCCCCCGCCAGCCGTGCGCACCTCCCAGCCCTCATAGCGCAGCGCCATCTGGAGCAGATCGGTCAGCGTGGGTTCGTCGTCGACGACGAGCACCCGGATGGCGCTGCCGTCCGCCCTGGTCAGGCGCGGTGCGCGGACCGCTCGCTCGTTCTCGCTAGTGCTCATGATTACCAGTATCCGAGTGTTGGCTATGAACCGGCTATGCGCAGTCTTGGTCTCTGCTGTGACGCGAAACCGTCATCCGTCCGCCGTCGCCCCGCAGCCATAGCGCGACGGCTGATGCCGCCCGGCGTGGGCAGGCCCGGCGAACAGGCACAATGGAACAGTGACGAACCAGCTGCTCTCCCTGTTCGATGAGGAGGTGCATCCGTCGCCCGTCGACGCCCGGCCGGTGGCGCCCCTGGTCGCCGCGGCGCACCTCCGGCGCATCGTTGCCGATTCCACCGACCGGGTGACCTGGCTGCGGGCCCGCGCCCAGGGGATCACGGCCACGGATGTCGCCAAGCTCGCCACCCCGAAATCGCTGCAGACCGCCGTCTACGAAAAGCTCAACGGCAGCAGCTTCAACGGCAACAGCTTCACGGACCACGGGCGCGCCCGGGAGCCCGAGATCGCGGCCTGGGTGCTCGGCCGCTACGGCATCGAGCCCAGCACGGCCCTGTTCCACGCGGCCCACCACCGGCGGCACCTGGCCACCCCCGACGGCGTCGGCACCGGTTCAGGCCAGGGTGCCGGCGGCCTTGAACTGGCCGAGATCAAGACGACGAGCAAGGCCTGGCGCAGCATCCCGCGCTCGTACCTGCGTCAGGTGTGGTGGCAGCAGTACGTGCTCGGCGCCGAACGCACCCTGCTCGTCTGGGAACAGCACCAGGACTTCGTCCCCGTGAATGCCGAGCCCGAGTGCCGGTGGATCGACCGTGACGAAGACCAGATCGCGATCCTGGTGGGGTACGCCAACAACCTGATCGCCCTGCTCAACCAGCAGACCACCTCGGGTCCACCGCCCGCGCAGGCCTGACCGGTCGTCCACGGGTCGTCCACCGGTGTCGCAGCGCGCGGATGCCCGCGGGAAAGCCGCTTGCCGGGTGTCGCAGGCGGCTTTCCCCTCGGCGTCACGCCACTACTGATCGAGCAAGTTCGCGCCGCTTCGGGTGCGGTACGACTTTTTCAGATGAGCCGGGCGGAGTGCTGAGTACTGGCTCGGTGGGGGGATGAACCGAACCCAAGAGAGACCGGATGCGGGAAACCAGGGACTCTTCCACACACCGGGGTCGGTCCCCCTTTATGTGGACAGACTATGCGCCTGGCCCCCCTTCCAGCCAGACCTCGCCGCCACCAGATTCGGCCTCTTGCACCCCCAATTCGAGGCACACCGGGATGTGCCGGTTTGTCCCGGTTGTGCCCCGGCGACGCGCAACCCACGAGAGAATGGGCAGATGGGAAACGCCACGAATCACTCACCGACCATGCGCGCCCTCGTGATCGACCGCCCCGGCCCGGCCGACGAGCTGCACCTGGCCGAGGTGGACGCCCCGATCGCGATTTTCGATGAACTCCTGGTGCGGGTCGTCGCCGCCGGAGTCAACCCGATCGATGCCAAAACCAGGGCCGGCAGCGGCGTCACGAAGGCCATCCCCGCCTACCCGGCCGTGCTCGGACTCGATTTCAGCGGCGTCGTGGTCAGCGCGCCCTACGAGGCGTTCCCGCTGCAGCCCGGCGACGCGGTCTTCGGCATCGCCCGCGTGCCCCGCACCCCCGGCAGCTACGCCGAGCTGGTGACCGTCTCCAGCCTGAACGTCACCCGCAAGCCCGTGCGACTCAGCCACGTCGAGGCGGCCGCCGTACCGGTGGCGGCACTCACCGCGTGGGGCATGGTCGTGGACCTGGCCGCGGCGGCTCCCGGGCAACGGATGCTCATCCACGCCGGCAGCGGCGGGGTCGGCCATTTCGCCGTGCAGTTTGCCAAGGCCTTCGGCGCCCACGTGACCGCGACCGGGTCGACCCGCAACCTTGATTTCCTACGAGAGCTCGGCGCCGACGCCGTCATCGACCACACCCAGACCCGGTTCGACGAGGTGCTCTCCGGGCTGGACGCGGTGATCGACCTGGTCGGCAATGTTCACGACAACACCGGCACTCGGTCGCTCGGCGTGCTGCGCCCCGGCGGAATCCTGGTGAACGCGCCGACCGGAAGCTGGCCGACCATGGCGGAGGAGGCCGCGGCCGCGGGCATCCGTGCCACCGGATTCAAGGTGGCACCCTCCGGGCACACCCTCGACGTCATCACCGAACTCATCGACGACGGCGCCGTGCGGGTGCACGTGGACCGGGTGTTCCCCCTCGCAGACGGCGCGGCGGCGCACCGCCTGATCGAGGAGGGACACACACGCGGCAAGATCGTGCTGCGGGTGACGGATGACCCGACCGGCTCCTCTGCGGACTCCGCCTCTGCCTCTGCCTCTGCCTCGACCGCTGCCGACTCCGACTCTGCCGGGCCTCGCTCGTGAGCGGCGACGGCCCGTCCCTCGTCTGGTTCCGCGACGACCTGCGCCTCGCGGACAACCCGGCCCTGCAGGCCGCCCTCGAACGCGGAAAGCCGATCGTGGCCGTGTACGTGCTGGACGAGGAGTCCCCTGCGGTCCGGCCACTCGGTGGCGCGGCCCGGTGGTGGCTTCACGGGAGCGTGACAGCGCTGGCCGACTCGCTGGAACGCCTGGGCGGCCGGTTGACGCTGCGCCGGGGGCCGGCCGAGGACATGATCATGGCGCTCGCGGCATCCGTCGGTGCCGACGCCGTATTCTGGAACCGTCGCTACGGCGCCGCCGAGCGCGAGGTGGACACCCGGATCAAGTCGGGCCTCACCGCGGCCGGAACGGAGGCCCGCAGCTTTGCCGGAGCGCTCCTGTTCGAGCCGTGGACGATCCAGACCGGCCAGGGGGGCACCTACTCGGTGTTCACCCCCTTCTGGCGGGCGTGCACGGCCGGCCCGCCGCCGCGCGCACCCTACCCCGCACCCGAGTCGATCCCCGGCTTCCCCGGAGAGATCCCCTCCGACGCGCTCGACGACTGGGGCCTCCTGCCGACCCGGCCCGACTGGGCGGCCGGGCTGCGGGGCGCCTGGCAGCCCGGCGAGGACTCCGCCCACCGCCTGCTCGAGACCTTCTTGAGCGAGTCTCTCACCCGGTACGGCGACGAGCGCGACGAGCCGGCCCAGGCGGTCACCTCGCGTCTGTCGCCGCACCTGCGCTGGGGCGAGATCAGTCCATTCCAGATCTGGCATGCAACCGAGCGGGCCCGGATCGACCTCACCGGGCCCGCCCAGGCCAGTGCGACCCGATTCCTCACCGAGATCGGCTGGCGGGAGTTCAGCTACCACGTGCTGTTCACCAACCCCACCCTCGCCACCGTCAACCTGCGGCCCGAATTCGACGCTTTCCCCTGGCCGAAACTTGACCAGCGCGTGCTCGAAGCCTGGCAGCGCGGCCGCACCGGGATCTCGCTCGTCGACGCCGGCATGCGCGAACTCTGGCGCACCGGCAGCATGCACAACCGAGTGCGCATGGTGACGGCATCATTCCTGATCAAGAACCTGCTGATCGACTGGCGGCTCGGAGAGCAGTGGTTCTGGGACACCCTCGTCGACGCCGACGCCGCGAGCAACCCGTTCGGCTGGCAGTGGGTGGCCGGGTCCGGCGCCGACGCCGCCCCCTTCTTCCGGGTCTTCAACCCGGAGCTGCAGGCGAAGAAGTTCGATCCAAACGCGGAGTACATCCGTCAGAACGTGCCGGAATACGGCACGGATGCCTACCCGGCCCCGATCGTCGACCTCGGCGAGACGAGACGGGCGGCCCTCGCCGCCTACGAACAGATCAAGGGGATGAAGGAGCAGTCGATCGCGGCCCGCGCGGCCGGGGCGGAGGGCACCGGTTAGAGCGCCCGCTCCAGCACGAAGTCGTCCTCGTACCGTTCGCCCACCAGGAAGCGCTTCTCGCCGACCGTGACGAACCCGTTCTTCTCGTAGAAGCGAATGGCCCGCGCGTTCTCCTGGTTCACGCCCAGCCAGCTGCCGGCCGCGCCCCGCGCCCGGGCGGCGTCCAGGGTCGCGTTCATCAAGGCCGCCGCCACCCCGCGGCCGTGCGTCTCGGCGCGCAGGTAGCACTTGCTCAGTTCCGCCGTGGGTCGGATCGTGGCCGCCGCCCGCGCATCGTCATCTGCCGGCTCGGCGAATACGAGCATCGTGTAGCCGAGCATGACCCCGGCCTCCCCGGCCACTTCGGCCACCTCGGCCACTTCGGCATCCACGTCCTCCTCGGCCACTTCGGCCACGAGAATCAGCCGGTCCGGGTCGGCCAGGTAGGCGTCGAAGTTGCCCTCCGCGAGCACGTCACGCAGGAACGCGGCGATGGCCTCGGCCGAGGTGTGTGGCGGGCAGGCGAGCGCGAAGGTGGCGACGGCCAGCTCGGCCAGCGCCGCGGCATCCGTCGCCGTCGCCGTGCGAATCTCGATCACTGATCCAGCTTATCGACGCCCCCACCAGCCCACCACTGCACGCGAGAGCGCGCACGATGCCCCATCAGTAGTGCTGAACGGGCTGAGTGCGCGCTTTCGCGGCCAGGGGCTACAGGTAACGGGCGTACGCTCCCACGGTCAGGAACGTCGGGAACTCGGGCTCGAGCGCGCATGCCCGGAACACCTCGAGCGCGTCGTCGAACCGGTCTCCGGGCGTGCGCTCGAGTGCCTCGTACACGTCGACGAGCTGTTCCTCGACCCAGGTTCCGTCGATCCGGATGCCCTCGGCGGTGATCGAGCCCAGGTGGATCCACTGCCAGATCTGTGAGCGGGAGATTTCCGCGGTCGCGGCGTCCTCCATCAGGTTGTCGATGGCCGCCGCGCCGACGCCGCGCAGCCAGGACTCGATGTAGCGCAACCCGATCGTGAGGTTGTCGTGAACGCCGGCCTCGGTGATCTGCCCGCCGACGGACTCCACGTCGAGCAGCTGGGCGGCCGTGACGCTCACCTCGGCGCGGGTGCGGTGCAGCTGGTTCGGCTGGTCGCCGAGCACGCGGTCGAACTCGGCCTGGGCCGTCGGGATGAGGTCCGGGTGCGCCACCCAGGTGCCGTCGAAGCCGTCGGTGGCCTCGCGCTTCTTATCGGCGGCCACCGCCTCGAGGGCACGCCGGGTCACCTCCGGGTCGCGCCGGTTCGGGATGAACGCGCTCATTCCGCCGACGGCATACGCACCGCGCCGGTGGCAGGTCGACACCAGCAGCTCGGTGTAGGCGCGCATGAAGGGCACGGTCATCGTGATCTGCTTGCGGTCGGGGAAGACGAACCGGCTCCCGCGGGTGCGGAACGTCTTGATGATGCTGAAGATGTAGTCCCAACGTCCGGCGTTCAGGCCTGCGCAATGGTCACGCAGCTCGTAGAGGATCTCCTCCATCTCGAAGGCGGCCTGGATCGTCTCGATCAGCACGGTGGCACGGATGGTGCCGTACTCGATGCCGAGGCGGTCCTCCGAGTGACTGAAGATATCGTCCCAGAGACGGGCCTCGACGTGGCTCTCGAGCTTCGGCAGGTAGAAGTACGGTCCGCTGCCGCCCTCGATCAGGTGCTGCGCGTTGTGGAAGAAGTACAGCCCGAAGTCGACGAGGCTGCCGGACGCGTTCGTCCGGCGGTTCGCGCGGTCGACGAACGTCAGGTTCTTCTCCACCAGCTGCCAGCCGCGCGGGCGCATCACGATGGTGGGCGTGGCGCCGGTGGCGTCGCCGGTGACGGCGTATTGCTTGCCCTCCGGGCTGGTGAAGCTCAGCTGACCGCGCACCTGGTCGAACAGGGTCAGCTGGCCCTCGACGACGTTCGCCCAGGTGGGGCTGGTGGCGTCTTCCTGGTCGGCCAGCCAGACCTTCGCGCCCGAGTTCAGCGCGTTGATGGCCATCTTGCGGTCGGTCGGCCCGGTGATCTCCACCCGGCGGTCCACCAGCCCGGGACCCGCGCCGGCAGCCGTCCAGGTGAGGTCACGACGGATGTGCGCGGTCTCGGTGAGGAATCCCGGGTCGCGCCCGTTGGAGGCATCCACGCGCTTGCGCAGTCGAGTCGCCAGCAAGTCCTGCCGCGTACCGGCGAACCGGTCGTGCAGCTCGGCCAGGAATACCAGCGCCTCCGGCGTGAGGATCTCCTCGTAGCGCGGACCGAGATCGCCGGTGATCTCGAGGTGCGGTTCGATGGTGGCAAAACTGCCGGTATTCGTGGTCAGACTGGCGGCCTGGACCTGGTCGGATGTCGCCAGGGGCGGGGTGTTCATGGGCTGAGCTCCTTCGGAAGTTGAGCGGGGAGTGCTGCGTGACTGGCGCCGCCTGGGGAGAGCGCCATTGCTTGCCTGATTCCCACTGTGGACCAGGGGACCCGGTCACGCCGTCGCCGGCATAACAGAAGAACAGCATTTTTTCTGGCTACGAGAAGTTATCCCCGGAGTATGTGAGCATGGGGCATGGTCACCGTCGATCCCGCCTTCCGCTCCTCCCTGTCCGCGGCTCCTCCCGAGGAGGCAGGGCTCGATGCGCTCACCCTGGGGCGGCGCATCCGTGAACTGCGCACGAACCGGCGCATGACTCTTGACGCCCTTGCGGCCGCCATCGACCGGGCACCCTCTCAGGTGTCGATGATCGAGAACGGCAAGCGCGAGCCGCGCCTGTCGATGCTGCGCACCATCGCGACCGCGCTCGGCACCACGGTCGACGACCTGTTGAAAACGGATGCCCCGTCCGAGCGGGCGGCGCTGGAAATAGCCGTCGAGCGCGCTCAGCGGGGCCCCGTGTTCACCGCCCTCGGACTGCCGCATATCCGCGTTGGCCGGGGAACGAGCGACGAAACATTGCAGACACTGCTCAGCCTGCACAACGAGATCCTGCGCCTGCACCGGGAGCGGGCGGCGACCCCGGAGGAGGCCCGGCGAGCGAACGTGGAGCTGCGAGCCACCATGCGGGCCCGGGACAATTACTTCCCCGAGCTCGAGGCACAGGCGCAGCGCCTGCTCGCCGCGGTCGGCCACACCGGCGGGCCGGTTTCCCACCAGGTGGTGGCCGACATGGCGACCCATCTCGGCTACTCGCTGCACTACGTGGGCGACCTTCCGAACTCGACCCGCTCGGTGACGGACAAGCGCAACCGGCGCATCTACCTGCCCACCGAGCAGTCGGCGTCCCGCGACTCCCGCTCCCCCATTCTGCAAGCGTTCGCCACCCTGCTCTGCGAACACGAGGAGCCCGGAAACTATGCGGAATTTCTGTCTCAGCGGGTGGAGACCAACTATCTGACCGCGGCCATCCTGCTGCCCGAAAAAGACACCGTGAAACTCCTCACCGAGGCGAAGAACCTGCGACGTATCTCGATGGAGGATCTGCGGGACGCCTTCGCGGTGTCCTATGAGACGGCGGCGCACCGGTTCACGAACCTCGCCACCGCGCGGCTCGACATCCCGGTGCACTTCATGAAGGTGCACGAGTCCGGCACCATGATCAAGGCGTACGAAAACGATTCGGTGCGCTTCCCGAGCGACGCGCTCGGCGCGGTCGAGGGCTCGACGGTCTGCCGCAACTGGACCGCGCGCACCGTCTTCCACGTCGCCGACCGGTTCAGCCCCTGGTACCAGTACACCGACACCCCGAGCGGTACCTTCTGGTGCACCTCGCGCATCGAGAAGGCCAAAGAGGGCGACTACTCCGTCAGTGTGGGCGTGCCGTTCACGCACGTGAAGTGGTTCCGCGGCCGCGAAACCAACAACCGGGCCGTGTCCACCTGTCCCGACGAGTCGTGCTGCCGCCGCGCGCCCGAGGAGCTCTCGGAGCGCTGGTCCGGGCAGTCCTGGCCGGCCGCGCGCACGCCCACCAGCCTGCTCGCGGCCCTGCCCACGGGCACCTTTCCCGGCGTCGACCAGACCGAGGTGTTCCAGTTCCTGGAGTCGCACGCGCCGGTGAGATGAGAGCGGGGCGGGCGCATGGCCGACGGGGACCGCGCCTGAGATGATGAACGAGTAGCAGAGCCGCGCCGAACAAAGGACGATCCGTGGGCACGACCATTTTCGAGCGGGCCAGGCCCGCCGCATCCGTCATCGCGGGCGCCCTCGCCGACACCCGCTCCGCGCCGTTCTGGCTGGACGACGTGTCTCCGCAGACCGGCTACCCGACCCTCACGGCCGACCTCGACTGTGATCTCGCCATCGTCGGCGGCGGCTACCTCGGACTCTGGACCGCCGTGCTCGCTCAGCAGGAGAACCCGGGCGCTCGCCTGGTGCTGCTCGAGGCGCGCACGATCGGCTGGGCTGCGTCGGGCCGCAACGGCGGTTTCTGCGAGGCCAGCCTGACCCACGGCGAGGAGAACGGCCGACGCCGCTGGCCGACGGAGATCGACCGGCTCACCGAACTCGGCCTCAAGAACCTCGACGAGATCGAGCGGGCCGTCACCGAGCTCGGGCTGAACTGCGACTTCGAGCGCACCGGCGCCATCGACCTGGCCGTCGAGGAGCACCAGGTCGACTGGCTGCGCGAGGAACCGACCGGAACCGACAGCGTGTTCCTGGATGCCGCGGCCCTGCGCGCCGAGGTCGGCTCGCCCACGTACCTGGCCGGCATCTGGCACAAGCGAAGCAACGCGCTCGTGCACCCGGGTAAGCTGGCCACCGAGCTCGCCCGGGTCGCCACCGAACTCGGGGTCGAGATCTTCGAACACACCCCGGTGAAGAACCTGGACACGCAGGGACTCACGCCGGCGCAGGGCACCCGGCTCCGCACCGAGTCGGGTGTGGTGCGGGCGACGAAGACCGCGCTGGCGACCAACGTGTTCCCTTCGCTGCTGGCCCGCAACCGCCTGTCCACGGTGCCGGTCTACGATTACGTGCTGATGACCGAGCCGCTGTCGCCCGATCAGCTCACCGCCATCGGCTGGCAAAAGCGGCAGGGGCTGAGCGATCTGGCCAACCAGTTCCACTACTACCGGTTGAGCGCCGACAACCGCATTCTCTTCGGCGGCTACGACGCGATCTACCACTACGGAGCCCGGGTGCGGAGCGGCTACGAGAACCGGCCGGAAAGCTTCCAACGACTGGCCGGCCACTTCTTCACCACATTTCCGCAGCTGGCCGGGCTGCGCTTCAGCCACCAGTGGGCCGGCGCCATCGACACGTCGACCCAGTTCTGCGCGTTCTATGGCACGGCCCGCGGCGGACGGATCAGCTACGCCGCCGGGTTCACCGGCCTGGGCGTGGCCGCGACGCACTTCGCGGCGAAGGTCATGCTCGACCAACTGGCGGAGCGCAGGACCGAGCGCACGCAGCTGGAGATGGTGCGCGGGCGGCCACTCCCGTTCCCACCGGAGCCCCTCGCTTCGATGGGCATCCAGACCACGCGTTGGTCACTCGACCGCGCCGACCACAACCGAGGCCGCCGCAACATCATCCTGAAGACGCTCGACGCGCTGGGCCTCGGCTTCGACTCGTAGGGCTCGATAACGCTCGGCGCGCTCGGGGCGCTCGGCGGCCCGAACGAATTCGACGGAGATTTTGCTCAAAACGGTTTAAACCACGCTGGGAAAGCGCTCCATCCTCAAAATCTCCGTCGAATTGGTTCGACGGGCGGGGTGGGTGAGCCGCGGCATCCGTGGGCCCGAGGCAACGGATGCCGCGGCGCGGCTCAGGCCTCCCGGGTGATCTCCATCGTGACGAAGAGGTCCGAGCCGCTGGTGCCCGCGCACACACCGCGCAGCGCACGAACTGGTCGGCCGAACTGACCGGCAGCATCCGCGCCTCGTTGTCGGACGCACCGACCTCGCCCGGGAAGCGGTAGCCGGTGACGTGGCGGATCCGCAGCCGGTCCACGAGGCCTCCCCGGTTCAGGTCGGAACGGCGCTGATCGGGAGGTAGCGGTCGCCGATGGCCTCAGAGGCCGTGCTGGTGGCCTCCTGCACGATGTCCATCTGATTCGACAGGTCGTTCAGGATGTCCATGATCGGCCGGTATTCCAGCTGGCTGCGGATCTGACCCAGCACCCGTTGCGATCCTCGGTCACACCGACGCGGTCGGTGCGCGGTTCCATCTCGCGCAGGCATTGTTCCGCCCGCGAGATGAACAAGGCTACCGACCGCGGAAACAGCCAGCCTCGTAGGCCCCCGACGGAACGCCGGATGGTCGTCCCCGAAGGCCCGCTGGCCTCGGTCAACGACCGGGTTGGCCAGCAACCGTGCGGTCATGTCCCCCTGCTCCAGGCTGCGGCCCAGGTTGCAGAAGTGCCACGCCTCGTCGCGGCTGACGCCGGACTCGACCGTGGGCCGCTCCTCCTGCTCGATCACGCGGGGCACCGCGGTGAGCGGGACGGGCCGTGAGCGAGGTGAGCTCGGGGAACACCTCATCCCCGGCGCGGGGCGCGCCCCGTCCAGCGCGTCCAGCTGCTCAGCCCGCAAGACTGTGGTCCGCCATAGCCCTCGACGAGGTCAACCATGCTGGGCTCGTAGCGGCCCGGTGTTGCCGGAATCTTTTCCCCACAAGACACCACGGTTGTATGCAACAGTGCCCCCCGATTCAGGGTTCAACTCAGAGGAATATGGCATACTGAGCACCGGGATTCGAGGAGATTGCATACAGTAAAACCCACTGGATCGAGTTCGGAACGGAGGGATGAGTCGTGAAGACCTTCCTCCCCTCCTGGCAATCCCCCGGCAAACCTCATTGCTCTCCCGCCCCGTCGGCCCCGGCGTCGGCCGACGATGAGCCCGTTCCCTCCGACGGATTCCGCGCCACGGCCCTGCTCGACGCGCGCGGTCTGCAGATTACCGAGAGCACCCAGACGGGTGCCCCGGTGCTGGCCACGGGCATCTCCCTCTCGGTGGCGCGGGGTGAGGTCATCGGACTGGTCGGTGTCACCGGTTCCGGGGCACGCGAGATCGCTCTGGCCATCGCGGGCCGGCTGCCCGAACCGGCGGTGGTCGCGGCCGGCTCCATCCTGATCGACGGCATCGAGCTCGTCGGGGCATCGCGGCGCGCCCTCAACCGGCTGCGCGACACGAAAATCTCTCTCATTTCCCCTGCCGCGCCGACGGGCCTGGCCCCGGACCAGGTCATCGGCCGCCAGCTCGCCCGAACCCTGCGCCGGACAGGGAGTCTGTCCCGAACGGATGCCGCCCGGCGTGCGTTGGAACTCCTCGAGAAGGTCGGGCTGCCGGATCCGCAGGCGACGTCGCTGGTGGTTCCGACCCAGCTCGAACCGACCGCGCTGCTCCAGGTGACGATCGCGGCCGCGCTCTCACAGCACCCGGACATCCTGATCCTGGACGAGCCGACGCGCGCCGTCGAGGCTGCGGGCGAGCCCTCCGCACTGGAGCTCTGCCGCGGGTTCCTCCAGGAGTTCGGACTGTCGATCATCGTGGTCTCCCGGAACCTCGGCCTGGCGGCCGCCACCTGCGACCGAGTGACGGTCGTGGAAGCGGGACGGGTCGTCGAGCAGGCTTCGGCGGCCGAGATCCTCGCTTCACCGCGGCATCCGCACACCCACAGTCTGCTCGAGGCGGCCCGCTCCGCGCGCGGCTGACCGGTTCCGGTTAGGCCGGTTCCGTCCCCGATCCGGACCGACCCGGCGACACCGCGTTGCGCGCTGCGAGGATGTGCGAGCGCATGGCGACCTCGGCCCAGAGTGCGTCTCCCGACCATAGCGCCGTGAGGATGTCGCGGTGGTGGTGGTTGCTGCCGGCCCGGAAGGCGGCGGCGTCGCGGCGGAAGAGCGAGGCCATCATCGGGGCGCGGCCGACGGACGCGGCCAGGGCCATCAGCTGAGTGACGCCCGACGCGGCCACGATGATGCGGTGGAATTCGGCGTTGAGCACGCCCAGCCGGCCGATGCCCTCGGCGTCGGTTGCGCGCACGAACTCCTCCATGGCGTCAATCAGGATGGCCAGCCGGTCGAGGTCGGCCGGCTCGATCCGCGCCGCCGCGAGGCCCGCCGCCCTGCTTTCGAGAGCCGCGCGAAGAAAATACGTCTCGCAGATCTGCTCGGTGGTCCATTCCACGACCGTGGCGCCCCGGTTCGGCACGAACTCCACCAGGCCGGCCTCGTCGAGCCGGCGCAGCGCCTCGCGCACGGGGGTGCGGCTGACGCCGAGTTCCTGGGCCAGCGCCGTCTCCCGCAGCGTGGCCCTGGCGGGCAATTCCCCCGAGAGGATGCGCGCACGCAGGTTCGCGAACACGGTCTGTCCCCCCGTCACCCCCACTGTGCCCCTCCCCCATCGATCGGCCCGACGGCCAATCTGCTTGACACTATGTCACATCGCGGCCTCAGGAGAACGCGTTCAGGCCGGTCAGGGCCCGCCCGAGCACGAGCTGGTGGATTTCGTCGGTGCCCTCATAGGTGCGCACCGATTCCAGGTTCGCCAGGTGGCGCATCACCGGGAATTCGCTGGTAATGCCGTCGCCGCCGAGGATGACGCGGGCCTCGCGGGCGATCTGGATCGCCTCGCGCACGCTGTTGAGCTTGCCGATGCTGATCTGGGTGGGGGTCAGCGTGCCGCGCTCCTTGAGCCGACCGAGGTGTAGGGCCAGCAGCACCCCCTTCTCGTATTCCACGAGCATGTCGGCGAGCTTGGCCTGGATCAACTGGGTGGCCCCGATCGGTTTGCCGAACACCTCACGGGTCTTCGCGCGCAGGATGGCGGCGTCGAGGCAGCTGCGGGCGGCGCCCATGGCCCCCCAGACGATGCCGAAGCGCGCCTCGTTGAGGCAGCCGAACGGCCCGGACAGCCCAGCGGCGCCGGGCAGGATCGCATCGAATGGCACCTGCACGGCGTCCAGGTGCACATCGCACTGGATCGACGCACGCATCGAAAGCTTCTTGCCGATGGGGGTGGCGGTGAAACCGATACTGTCGGTCGGAACCAGGAAGCCGCGCACACCGGCATCCGTTTGGGCCCAGACGATCGCGACGTCGGCGATGCTGGCCAGGCCGATCCAGCGTTTGGCACCCTCGATCACCCAGCCGTCGGCGCCCCGGGTGGCGGTGGTCGCCATCGCGGCCGGGTCGCTGCCGCCGGTCGGTTCGGTCAACGCGAAGCAGCCCACGAGCTGGCCGGCGGCCATGCCCGGCAGCCAGCGCTGCTTCTGCTCCGCAGACCCATACTTGTGGATGGCCGACATCGCCAGCGAGCCCTGCACCGAGACGAAGGTGCGCCAGCCGCTGTCAGCGGCCTCCAGCTCGAGGCAGACCAGCCCGTAGCTCACCGCCCCCGCGCCGGCGCAGCCGTACCCGGTGAGGTGCATGCCGAGGAACCCGGCCGCCCCGAGTTCAGGGATCAGCTCGGCCCGGAAGTGCTTCTCCTCGAAGTCGTCCTCGATGGTCGGCAGGATGCGGTTGGTCGCGAAAGCGCGCGCCGCGCGCGCCCAGACGATCTCCTCCGGCTCGAGCAGGGCATCGAGGTCGAAGACGGTGTCGACCAGCGGGCTGGGCACAAGCGGGGTGGGGCGGCCTGCGGCGGTCACGAGAGTCCTTCGGGGGTCGGCGGAACACGAGCGAGATCTGTGGCTGGTACGGGGGCTCGCCCTGGGGCAGCGGTCGGGGACGGGGCGAGCCAGTCGGCGCCCTCGTGCTCGCCCAGCCGCGGCGGGAACAGGCGGTAGGCGGTTGGGCGGCCGGCGAGGTGGATGGGGTTGGCAACCTGGCGGCTGGTGCGGCCGGCCGCACCCAGTTCCACCACCGGGTCGAGCCCCAGCGCGGCGGCGAAGGCGAACGCCTCGTCGAGGGTGTTGACCTGGCCGGCCGGCACGCCGGCATCCGTCAGAACGCCCACCCAGTGCGCCGCGGGCTCGGGCCGGAGCCGGTCCTCAAGCAACTTTTTCAGGACCGTGCGGTGCCGCACCCGGTCGGCGTTACCGCGGAACCGGTCGTCGTCGGCCAGGGCGGGAGCCCCGAGCAGTCGCACCAGGGTGCGGAACTGGCGGTCGTTGCCCACCGCGATCACCAGCGGCCGGTCGGCGGCGTCGAACAGCTCGTACGGCGCGATGCTCGGGTGCGCATTGCCCATCCGGGTCGGTGACTGCCCGGTCGCGAGGGTGCCCGCGGCCTGGTTGGTCAGCGCGGAGAGCAGGGTGGTCAGCAGATCCACCTCCACCCGGTGGCCGGCGGTCCCGCTCGCGTCGGTCGCGTCACGCGCACGCAGGGCGAGTAGGATGCCGCTGACCGCGTTGAGCCCGGAGAGCACGTCCACGAGGGCCACCCCCACCTTGCTCGGCTCTTCGTCTGGGCGACCGGTGACGCTCATCAGCCCGCCGACAGCCTGTACGAGCAGGTCGTAGCCGGGCAGGCGGGCGCCGGCCCCCGCGCCGAAGCCCGTGATCGAGCAGTAGACCAGGCTCGGATTGACGGCCCGCAGCTGCTCGAAGCCCAGAGCAAACCGGTCCATCACGCCGGGCCGGAAGTTCTCCACCACGACGTCGGCGGTCTCGGCGAGTCGCCGGGCCACGGCCAGTCCCGCATCGGTGCCGAGGTCGCAGATGACGCTGCGCTTGTTGCGGTTCACCGACCCGAAGTAGGTGGAGTCCCCCTGCGCGTCGACCGGCGGCAGCCACTGCCGGGTGTCGTCGCCGGCCGGGCTCTCGATCTTGATCACGTCAGCGCCGAAGTCGGCCAGCATCATGGTGGCGTAGGGGCCGGCCAGTACCCGGGAGAAATCCGCGACCCGAAGGCCCGCCAACGGCTGCCCGGTTGCGTCCTGCGGCACGACCCACCTCTGTCCCCATCGACTCGGACCACGGGACTCCGCCAGTGGCCGCTCTGACTCCGATCCTACCGGGCCGGTCGTGACCCGGAGGCAGGAACTGCGAACGGGAACTCTCGGTGAAAGTTGGATCCATCGGTTCCGTGCGTTTGCTCGCGCACAGCACTATGGTGAGCACATTCTCGCTCTCCGGCTCGATCGGAAAGGTTCCCATGTCATCACACGCGTCATCCCAGAGGAAAGGGCTCGGCGACGCCGAGCACCTCGAGGCCCTCGGCTACGAAGACACCTTCCATCGTTCGATGTCGCTCTGGGGCAATTTCGCCCTTGGCTTCACCTACCTCTCGCCACTCGTCGGCGTCTACTCGCTGTTCGCCCTGGCCCTGAGCACGGGCGGGCCACCCTCGATCTTCTGGCTGGTGATCGTGGGCACCGGCCAGCTGCTGGTGGCACTGGTCTTCGGCGAGGTGGTGTCCCAGTACCCGATCGCGGGCGGTATCTACCCGTGGACACGTCGTCTCTGGGGCAAGAGGTACGCATGGATGACCGCCTGGGTCTACGTCTGGGCGATGCTCGTCACAATCACCGCCGTCGCGGAATTCGGCAGCGGGTTCCTCGCCAGCCTGATCAACGCGCCCGTCACCAAAGAGGTCACGCTCGGGCTCTCGGTGCTCTTTCTCGTCGTGGCCTTCGCGTTCAACTTCTCCGGCACGAAGATGCTGGCCCGCGCGGCCCGGATCGGACTCGCTGCCGAATTGATCGGCGTGATCGGTCTCGGCCTCTACCTACTCCTTTTCCAGCGCAAGCAGGAGTTCAGCGTCTTCTTCGACACCCTGGGCGTCGAGGGTGACGGCAGTTACGCCGCCGCGTTCCTCGGGGCCGCGCTTGCCGGACTGTTCCTGTTCTACGGCTTCGAAGCCTGCGGCGACGTGGCCGAGGAGGTGCCCGACCCGGCCAGAGGTATCCCCCGGGCCATGATACTCACCATCCTGGTCGGCGGCGTCTCCGCCCTGTTCTCGTTCGGCGGGTACGTCCTGGCCGCGCCGGACCTGCAGGCCGTGGTCGACGGGACAGACATCGACCCGATCCCCGCGATCCTGGACGCGACCCTCGGCACGGTCGGTGCCACGCTGTTCCTCATAGTGGCGATCACGGCCTTCCTGTCCTGCGTGCTCAGCCTGCAGGCCGCGGCCAGCCGCCTGATCTTCTCTTTCGCACGAGACGGGATGGTCCCCGGCAAGACCTGGCTGGGCCAGGTGTCCCCGCGCACGGCAGTGCCGGTCAACGCACTGATCGTCGCGTCCACGATCCCGCTGTTGCTCTGCGTTCTGATCTACCTGGGCGGCAGCACGATCCTGACCCAGATCACGGCCTTCGCGGTGCTCGGCATCTATGTCGCGTTCCAGGCCGTGGTTCTGGCCGCGCTCCGCCAGCGGTTCAAGGGGTGGCGTCCGGCCGGGCCGTTCAGCCTGGGACCTCTCGGGTTCATCGTGAACATCTTTGCCCTGGCCTACGGGATCTCCGCCATGATCCTGCTGGCGCGCCCGGGCACGACCGGGGTGTTCCTCGACGACTGGATCGTGCTGATCGGTTTGGCTGTAGTGATGGGCAGCGGCCTGCTCTACCTCTTCATCGCGAAGCCGCACACCACCTCGCACCAGCCGGAGGGCGACGCGATCGCGGTCGCCGCGATGCTTCGCGCGCACCCGCAGAACACCGATCGGGACGACCCCGCACGCAGAGACGCACGCCCCACGATGGCCAGCGAGTGAGCATCCGTTAACGAGGGAAGGGCCCAGTCTTTCGACGGGCCCTTCCTGGTGCAGCCGGGCTGCGGTGGAACTGACTAGATGCTGTTCACATCGAGAGCGATGCCGGGGCCGAACGTGGTCGAAACGGCACCCTTCATGATGTAGCGGCCCTTGGAGGAGCTGGGCTTGAGGCGAACGATCTCCTCGAGAGCGGCGCTGATATTCTCATTCAGCTGCTCGGCGGTGAAGGACACCTTGCCGACGACGAACTGCACGTTGGCGTGCTTGTCGACGCGGAACGCGATCTTTCCGCCCTTGATGTCGGACACGGCGCGCGCGACGTCAGGCGTCACGGTTCCGGTCTTCGGATTCGGCATGAGGCCGCGCGGGCCGAGAACCTTACCGAGACGACCGACCTTGCCCATGAGCTCCGGGGTCGAGACGGCGGAGTCGAACGAGGTGTAGCCGGCGGCCACCTTCTCGATGAGCTCGTCGCCACCGACCTCGTCGGCACCGGCCGCGATTGCCGCTTCGGCCGCGGGGCCCGTTGCGAAGACGATGACGCGGGCGGTGCGACCGGTGCCGTGAGGAAGAATCACGGTACCGCGAACCATCTGGTCAGCCTTGCGAGGGTCGACGCCGAGCTTGAGGGCGACCTCGACGGTCGAGTTGAAGTTCGAGGAGCCGGTCTCCCGGGCCAGGGTGACGGCCTCGGACGGGGTGTAGAGCTTGTCTGCGTCGATCTTCTCGGCCGCGGCCCGGTAGGCCTTTGACTTCTGTGCCATGTTGAATCTCCTGTAAAACGAAATTGAGAGTGTGGTGCGAGCCTGGCTGGCTCTTCCACGTACTGCTTGTGGCGGGATGCCTGGGGGAGGTGTTTAGGCCTCGACCGTGATGCCCATGGAGCGGGCGGTGCCGGCGATGATCTTCGACGCTGCGTCGAGGTCGTTCGCGTTGAGGTCAACCATCTTGGCCTCGGCGATCTCGCGGACCTGGGCCTGGGTGAGCTTCGCAACCTTGACGGTGTGCGGGGTTCCACTGCCCTTGGCGACGCCGGCCGCCTTCTTGATGAGCTCCGCCGCCGGCGGGGTCTTCAGGATGAAAGTGAATGAACGGTCGTCGTAGACGGTGATTTCCACCGGGATGACGTTGCCGCGCTGGGATTCCGTCTGAGCGTTGTACGCCTTGCAGAATTCCATGATGTTGACGCCGTGCTGACCCAGCGCCGGCCCGATGGGCGGTGCGGGGTTGGCGGCGCCGGCCTTGATCTGAAGCTTGATCAGACCGGTTACCTTCTTCTTCGGTGCCATTATTCTTCCTTACTTTGTCATGACGAGCAGCCAGGGGCCGCTCTCCCGGTGGCCCGGACGGGCCCCGGTGAACTTGAATCCGTGGGGAGGGTGTTCAGACCCTTTAGAGCTTGGTGACCTGGTCGAAGCTGAGCTCGACCGGGGTTTCGCGCTCGAAGAGGGAAACCAGCACGATGAGCTTGCCGCTTTCCGCCTTGATCTCGCTGATCGATCCGGGCAGGCCCGCGAACGAGCCTTCCTTGATCGTGATCGTCTCGCCGATCTCGTAGTCGATCTCGGCAGGGAGGGCGCGGGTCGGGACCTTGCCGCCGTGTCCGCCGGTCTTGGCGGTGGGGACGTCCTGGATCTCGACGAGGCTCTTCAGCATGCCGAAGGCTTCCTCGAAGCGAAGCGGCGTGGGGTTGTGCGCGTTGCCGACGAATCCGGTGACGCCGGGCGTGTGACGCACCACGGACCAGCTGTCTTCGTTGAGGTCCATGCGAACGAGCACGTAGCCGGGGATGCGCACGCGGGTGACCATCTTGCGCTGGCCGTTCTTGATCTCGACGACGTCTTCCATCGGAACCTCGACCTGGTAGATGAAATCTTCCATGGCCATCGACTGCTTGCGGTTCTCGATGTTCGACTTCACGCGGCGTTCGAAGCCGGCATAGGAATGAATGACGAACCACTTGCCGGGCTGGAAGCGCAGTTCCTTACGGAATTCTTCGTAGGGGTCTTCGGGGGTCTCGTCCTCGGCGGTCTCGGCATCGACATCCGTTGCCTCTTCAGCCTCGACTGCCACTTCGTCTTCGTCTTCCACGGCCTCGACGGCGGCCTCGGCCTCGACGGCGGAATCGATGTCGAGGGCCTCGTCGACGAGATCGTCGGCGTCGGGGTCAACGGGCTCGGCCAACGCGTCGAGCGCGGCGTCGAGGTTGACTTCGACGCCCATGCTCGGGTCGAACACGTGCACGGCGACCTGCTCGGCAGCCTCTACGGAGTCTTCTTCAGCGGCGAGGGTGTTGCCGTCCTGCGCCTCGTCCTCGGTGGAGGACTGCTCGGCGGCGGTGGCCCAGTCGACATCGTCGTGATTCGTGTCAGTCACTAAATTTCAATCCTTTTCTATTGCATGGGCACGAAACCGTGACCCAAACAGCGTTTGCCCTGAATTCTGCAGTGACTCTTCTTCACTGATGCGTGGCTGCGGCCGCTGGGTGCGGATGCGGCACCGGAAACTGTCTACCCGCCCGGCGTTCCGAACACATACGTGACGGCGAGCGCGAACACCCAGTCGAAGGCGGAAACGATGGCCATCATGATGACAACGAATACCAGCACCACACCCGTGTAGCTGAGGAGTTCTTTGCGGGTGGGGGTGACGACCTTGCGAAGCTCCGCCATGACCTGCTTGATGAACAGGGACATCCGAGCGAAAGGACCGCGCTTGGAATCGAGCGCAAGTTTCGCGTTTGCGACGATTTCCTCACTGGGTTCGTCGACAACTTTTCGGGCCACCTGATTACACCTTTCATGTGCCGACGGAATGCCACCGACTTGCAGGGCGGACAGGACTCGAACCTGCAACCTGCGGTTTTGGAGACCGCTGCTCTACCAATTGAGCCACCACCCTATGGAACGAAATTCAGACTACCTCGATACACTCGGACCCCGGAATGAACCGACAAGCGGGCGCAAAGAAGCATGGCAGAATTGAATTACCTCTTCGAGTCTAGGTCACCCGGGGGCCACTGTAAAGCCGAGACAGCCCCAGCAGAACGAGGCAGCCCCGTATGCTCGAAGCGTGGCCCACGAATCCAAGCGCATCTCTACCCGAATCGGCTCCATTGCGGAGTCCGCGACCCTCAAGGTGGACGGCAAGGCGAAGGCCCTGCAGGCCGCCGGCCGGCCGGTCATCAGTTTCGCCGCGGGCGAGCCTGATTTCCCCACCCCGGAGCACATCGTCGAAGCCGCCCTACTGGCGGTCCGCGACCCGAAGAACCACCGGTACACTCCGGCGGCCGGGCTGCCCGACCTGCGCGAGGCCATTGCGGCCAAAACGCTCCGTGACAGCGGCTTGGCGATTTCGCCCAGCCAGGTGGTCGTCACCAACGGCGGCAAGCAGGCCGTCTACCAGGCTTTCGCCACGCTGCTCGACCCGGGCGATGAGGTGCTCGTGCCCACGCCGTACTGGACCACCTACCCGGAGTCGATCCGGCTGGCCGGCGGCGTGCAGGTCGACGTCTTCGCCGGCAGTGACCAGAGCTACCTCGTCACCGTCGAGCAGCTCGAGGCGGCGCGCACGCCGCGCACCAAGGTGCTGCTGTTCGTGTCGCCGTCCAACCCCACCGGAGCCGTCTACTCCCCCGAGCAGACGAAGGCCATCGGCGAGTGGGCCGAGGAACACGGCCTCTGGATCGTCAGCGACGAGATCTACCAGAACCTCACGTATGACGGCGTGCGTGCGATCTCGATCGTCGAGGCCGTCCCCGCGCTGGCCGACCGCACCATCCTGGTCAACGGCGTCGCCAAGACCTACGCGATGACCGGCTGGCGGCTCGGCTGGATGGTCGGCCCGCAGGACGCGATGAAGGCCGCCGCCAACCTGCAGTCGCACCTGTCGTCGAACGTGTCGAACATCTCCCAGCGCGCCGGCATCGCCGCACTCAACGGCCCTCAGGATGCCGCGATCGCCATGCGGGATGCCTTCGACCGCCGCCGACAGGTCATCGTCGCCGAGCTGAACACGATCCCCGGCATCGTCACGCCGACGCCGCAGGGGGCGTTCTACGTCTACCCCGACGTCACCGGCCTGCTCGGACGCACCTGGGGCGGCGTCACCCCGACCACCTCCCTGGAGTTGGCCGATCTTATCCTGGACCAGGCCGAGGTGGCCGTCGTGCCCGGCGAGGCGTTCGGCCCCAGCGGCTACCTGCGCTTCTCCTACGCGCTCGGCGACGCGGCCCTGCTCGAGGGCGTGCAGCGCCTCCAGCGGCTGTTCGCCTAGCGCAGCGCGCCAAACGGCTCGCCGGTGAACCGACAGCTTTGGGGGGGGGGGGGGG
>NZ_SOHB01000026.1:0-20331 GCF_004403055.1 Cryobacterium sp. TMT1-19 | reverse complement strand
CCCCCCCCCCCCCCCCCCCCCCCCCCCCCCACTTCCTGTCGGTTCGGCCGGGGCTGTGGACAATCTCCGGCACCCTGTCCACGCTCGAGCGCCGCACCGCCATCCTGCGACGGATGCCACCCGGCGCCTTCCTCAGTCATCACACCGCCGCCCTGATCGTCGGCATTCCGCTGCCGTTCTCGCTCTCCGAGCGGGTGGAGGTGCACATCGGCGTCGAAGGTCCGCGTCATCGTCGTCACGCATGGATTACTTCGCCCCACCAGGAGGGAGCCCTGGCAGGGCGCATAGCCGCGCACCTGGGCCGTCGTGGCTGGACGGGTCAGGTTCGCCACCGAAACGCCGACGCTTCCACCGAGAGGCCGGGCATGGGACTCTTTTCTCATGAAACTTTCTCCCTCGGCCGTGTGCGTGAGCGACCTGCACAAGTCCTACGGAGGCTTTGAGGCGATTCGTGGGATCAGCTTCAATATCGAGGCCGGTGAGACCTTCGCCCTCCTCGGCCCGAACGGGGCCGGGAAAAGCACCGCGATCGAGATCCACGAGGGCTACCGCGACCGCACCGCGGGCGAGGTGAGCGCGCTCGGCGTCGACCCGCAGCGCGGCGGCCTCGCCTGGAAGTCGCGCCTCGGCATCGTGCTGCAGTCCACCGGGGAAAGCGGCAACGTCACCGTCACCGAGCAGCTCACCCACTTCGCCGGCCTCTACCCGCAGCCGCGCCGCGTCGACGTGGCACTGGGCATCATCGGCCGGCCGGAACTCCTGTTCCTGGACGAGCCCACCACGGGCTTCGACCCCGAGGCACGGCACCAATTCTGGGACCTCGTGCGCCGGCTCAAGGCCGACGGCACGACCATCCTGCTCACCACCCACTACCTCGACGAGGCCGCGCAACTGGGCGACCGGGCCGGCGTGATCAACGACGGGCTCCTGATCGACATCGGCGCCATCAACGAGATCGGCGGGGCGGATGCGTGGGTGCCGCTCGTGCGCTGGCGGGAACCGTCCGGGGTGCTCCGGGAAAAAACGCACACCGGAACCGGCGCGCCTCGTGGCCGAGCTCGTGGCGGCATCCGGTGCCGAGCCGGCCGAGCTTGAGGTGATCCGGCCCAGTTTGGAGGACATTTACCTCGGCCTGGTGCGCGGCAACCGGGCGCCGAGCGACGACGCTGACGCCGACGCCGACGCCGACGCGAAGTCGGTGGACCTCCTCGATGACGACACGGAGTTGCTCGCATGAGCACCGTCGACACCGGCACCGGCACAACGACGACCGCCACGGCTTCAGCGCCGCGACCGAGCATCGGGCTGGTCACGGTGCTGCGGGTGGGCTTCTCCCGGGCCGGCTCCGAGACCCGGATGTATTTCCGTACCACGGACAGCGTGTTCTTCACCTTCCTGTTCCCGTTCATCATGCTGGCCATCTTCACGGCCGCGTTCGGCTCCTCCGGCAAAATCGGCACTGCGCCGGACGGCACCGGCGGCATCAGCGTCGGCGCCTACTACCTGCCCGGAATGCTCGCCGCGGGCATGCTGCTCTCGGGGGTGCAGAACCTCGCCGTGGACATCGCCGGGGAGAAGGGCGACGGTACGCTCAAACGGCTCGGGGGCACCCCGCTCTCGCCACTCGGTTACTTCATCGGCAAGACCGGGCAGGTGTTGGTTACCGGCATCTTCCAGGCGGCGCTGCTGATCCTGGTGGCCCGCGTCCTGCTCGGCATCGACCTGCCATCCGACCCCGCGAAATTGCTGACCTTCGGCTGGGTGTTCCTGCTCGGGATCATCACGAGCGCCTTCCTCGGCATCGCGCTTTCCGCCCTGCCGCGCTCCGGCAAGAGCGCCACCGCAGTGGTCATCCCCATCGCGCTGATCCTGCAGTTCATCTCCGGCGTCTACCTGCAGTTCTACCTGCTGCCCGACTGGATGCAGAACGCGGCCAGCGTATTCCCACTGAAGTGGATGGCGCAGGGCATGCGCGGAGTGTTCCTGCCCGACAGCTTCGCGAACCTTGAGCAGAGCGGTTCCTGGGACTTTCCGCTGATCGCGCTGAGCCTGCTCATCTGGCTGGTGGTGGGGCTCGTGCTCAGCCGGGTCACGTTTCGCTGGATCCGCAAGGACACCTAGGAGCGTGAGTCCTGAACGGCTTGTTGTGTCGCTCCCGGAAGGTCAGAGCTGACCGCACCGCGTGGACACTGTTCATCACAGGATGAGCACCGGGCCCGGCGTCGAACCAATTCGACGGAGATTTTGGGCCAAACACCCGTTTTTGAGCCCAAACGCGCTGTTCAGAGTGAAATCTCCGTCGAATTCGTTCGGGACGAGTTGCGGCAGGACCCAGACTCGACCGACATGGCGTTTGCAGCGCACGTCCGTCCCGCGTCGCGGTCCACTGCGCGCCTGCGTCGGCCTCCAGAACAACCGCCTCGGAACCCCGAGCCGCGAACCCCCATCGCCCGCAGCCATCAGGGCTCACTCACCGAACGACACCCGGCATTGTCGGCTCGGGCCACCGCGAGCACACTGGCAGCATGACCGACGCACCCGAGAGCCAGACGACGCCGTCGGCCGCGGGGCCCGGCACTCCCCCCACCCCCTCCGACGGGAGCAACGACTTCTTCGCCGCAATCCGTTCCACGGGGATCGTGCGCGGGAGCGACCGCTGGCTGGCCGGCGTCTGCGGCGGAGTCGCACTGCGAGCTGGGCTGAACCCCACGCTGGTGCGAGTTGTGACCATCGCGCTGGGCGTCCTCGGCGGTCCGGTTCTGTTCACGTACGCGGTCGGCTGGGCTCTCCTGCCCGACCCGATCGGTCGCATCCATGCCGAACAGGCCGTTCGCGGCGTCTTCCCGCCCGTCATGATCGGGATCATCGCGCTGGTGGGCATCAGCTTCGCCTCCTACACGCGCAGCCTGTGGTGGCAGAGCCCGGCGGCCGTGCTGCCCGACTGGCTGGCGACCACACTCGCGGTGGGCTGGAGCGTCGGGGTGACGATCGGGCTCATCTGGCTGGTGTTCTTCCTGGCCCGACGCACCACGGCGCCGGCCGGCGGGTACCCGCACAGCACCGCCGCGGAAGGCATCGGGGCCGGTGTCGCTTTCGGGGCGATGCAGCCCGCCGAAGCAGCGGGCAGCTCCGGGACAGCCGGCACAGCCGGCGGCGCCGTCACCGTCGGCGGCCCTGCCGCGCCACCACCCGGACGCGGCTCCTGGCGCGACCTTCGCCCCGGGGCCGGCTTCAGCGCGATCGTGCTCGGGTCGGCATTGCTCTGCGGCGCGGTCGCCGCCGGTGTGTGGTCGGGCGGCAACTGGTCGGATGCCGCGCTGGTGCTGGGCCTGGCCGTCACGCTGGGGGTGCTGGCCGTTGGCATCATCGTGTCGGGCATTCGCGGAAAGCAGAGCGGCGCCCTGGGTGGGTTCGCCTTCCTCGCGGCGGTGGCCCTGGTGCTGCTGGGCCTATTCCCGAGCGGCACCGCGTTCTTCCTGGTCGGCATCCCGGTCTGGACGGTCAGCGCCGATGCCGACGCTGCTCCCCCGGGGTATGCCGTGCTCTCCGGCCGGGCCACCATCGATCTCACCGCCCTCAACGCGGCGAGCGTGGAGGACCGCACGATCGATATCTGGATGGGCGTGGGCGTCACCGAGCTGATCCTGCCCCGCGGCCGGGCCGTGCTGGTGGAGACGAATGCGCTGGCCGGCGGGATCGACTACGTCGGCGGCTCGGTCGCCGTGCAGCAGGGCGGTGCCTTCTACTCTGACTCGCGTACCTTCAACGACGACGGCACCGGCACCGTGGCCCGCGTCCGCGTCTGGACGGTGCTCGGCCAGGTCACCGTCGTCGGCCCCTCGCGTCTGGAACCCTGATGACCACGACCCCCGACCCGAACCAGCCGCCGAACGAGCCGCCGAACCCGCCGTTCGCCCGGCCGCTCGACGATCAGCCCACGGATGCCGTCACGTCCGTGACGGCATCACCTGACCCCGCGCCCGCCGAGCCCGAGGGCCATGGGGAGAGCGGTCACGAGGTGGAGGTTGAGACCACCCGTGCAGCCCCGGCTCACACGGTCGCCTATCCGAGCCCCATCCCCGACTACGCGATGGAGCCCTCCGTCGAGCCGCCAGCGACGGCACCGGCGTTTCTCGCCTCGGACCCGCCGTTTCCGGTCGCGCCGGTGCCGACGGCCCGCGCCGCGGCCCCGACCGCCGCCGCCGCCGAACCGGCGTACCCCGAGGCATCCGTGCGACCCCTCCGCCGCCCCCTGTTCAGCACGATCGTCTGGGGAGTGATCCTGCTCGCCCTGGCCGGCTACGTGCTGCTCGGGGTGCTGGTGCCTGCTCCCGCCGATCCCACGCTCTGGCTGCTCGGCGGCGTGATCGTGATCGGACTCCTGCTCATCGTGGTCGGCATCATCGCCGCGCTCCGCCGCGCCGGCTGATGCCCCCGCCCGCGCTCACACCCCGGTTTGACGGCTTCAGGCCCGCGAGAGCGGCGCGGGCCGCGCTAGGCGTCGAGGCCGACGAGCACGGGCTCGGGCTGCAGGATCACGCCGAACTCGGACTGCACGCGAGCCTCCACCAGCCGGGCGAGCTGCGCGATCTCGTCGGCGGTGGCCCCGCCAGTGTTGGTCAGCGCAAGGGTGTGCTTGCTGGAGATCGCGGCGCGGGAGCCCGGCAGCCGGAAGCCGCGCGAGATCCCGGAGTGCTCGATCAGCCAGGCGGCGCTCAGCTTCACGAGCGGCACGGACCGCTCCCCGGGGATCGGTCCGACGCCGGCATACTCGTCGAGCGGGATCACCCGGTCGGGCAGTTCCTGCTCGCCGAGCGGCCAGCGGGGCACGGCGTCCGGCAATGTGCGCGAAAACGCCAGCGACACGATCGGATTGGTGAAGAAGGAGCCGGCGCTGCGGGTGTCGGCGTCATTCGGGTCGAGCACCATGCCCTTCCCGGCGCGCAGGGCCAGGACGGCGCCCCGCAGCTGCGCGAGCGGCACCCGGTCGCCCAGCTGCACGCCGAGTGCGGTCGCGAGCTGCGGGTAGGACACCGGCCGGCTGAGCGCGCCGCCGAGAACGAATGCCTCGCTCTGCGTGTCGTGCAGGTTCAATTCGACCGCGATCACCAGACCGCGGAGCCCCTGTTTCAGAGCCGAGGTGCGGTAGCCCAGTTCGAGCTCGCCAGCCTCCATCCGTCGCCGTTCGCCACTGTCGTAGTCGAGGAAGTCGATGGCAGCCAGGCTGTTGCCGAGTTCCTGGCCGTAGGCGCCGATGTTCTGAACCGGGGAGGCCCCGGTCGAACCGGGGATGCCGGAGAGTGCCTCGATACCGGACCAGCCCTGCGCCACGGTGTAGGCCACCAGCTCGTCCCAGGGCTCGCCGGCCTGCACTCGCAGCACCAGCCGGTCCGGGTGATCAGACGGCGAAGGGGACGCGGGAGAGGAAGCCGAGACAACGTCCACCCCGCGGGTCAGCACCCGGATCACCGTACCGTCGAAGCCCTCGTCGGCCACGATCGTGTTCGATCCGCCGCCGAGCAGCAGCCACTCATCGCCCGAGGCCCACACGATCAGGGTCTGGTCGACAAGGTCCTGCTCGGTGGCGGGCGACACCATCCGGGCGGCAGGGCCGCCGACGCCCATGGTGGTCAGGTCGGCAAAGGTCGGCGCGGAGGCAGCGGGGCTCGTCATCGGGAACGACCACTCAGACCAGGCGCACGCGTGCCTGCGCCTTGCCCAGCACAGTCACCTCGCCCGACGACACGATGAGGTCGATGCGGGCGACGCCGGCATCCGTGTCGATGGCGCCGACCTTGGCGACCACGGTCACGACCGCCGCGCCGTCGGCCGGCACGAGCACGGGGCGGGTGAACCGCACCTGATAGTCCACGATGCGGCCGGGGTCGCCGACCCAGGCGACGACCGGCTGAACGGCGAAGCCCATGGTGAGCATGCCGTGCGCGAGCACGCCGGGCAGTCCCACGGACACGGCCACGTCGTCGCGGTAGTGGATGGGGTTGAAGTCTCCGGATGCCCCGGCGTAGTGCACGAGGGAGTCGCGCGTGAGCGGGAACGTGCCTTCGGCGACGACGTCTCCGACGGTCAGGTCGGCGAGGCGGGGCGTAGCGATGATGGTCATTCGTCTCCCCTGACGACAAGGGTGGAGGTCGCGGTCACGACGTGCGCGCCGGCGGCGTCGACGATGGTTGACACGGCCGTCACCATGGAGTGGCCGCCGAGGCTCTTTACGCCGGCCACGTGGAGCGTGGCGGTGAGTTCGTCACCGGCCACGATCGGGCGGCTGAACGTGAACCGCTGGTCTCCGTGCACGACGCGGGTGAAGTCGATGCCGGCATCCGGGACGGCCAGAAGCTGCGCCAGGGTGGCCTCCTGAACGACCACGGCGAACGTGGGCGGGGCGACGACGTCGGCGTAGCCCGCAGCGCGCGCGGGTTCCGGGTCGAGGTTGATCGGACTCGTGGCAAAGACCGCGCGGGAGAACTCGCGCACCTTCTCCCGGCCGACGAGATAGGGGGCGACGGGCGGGAAGACCCGGCCCTGCAGTTCGGGGTTGACAGACACAGGCCGAGTTTACCGGCCTCGGCCGGGGACGGCGCCATCGGGCAGACTGGCTGGTGTGAAGATCAAGCGCGTGCGTCTGGGTGACCCTGAGGTGGTCCCGCTCCTGGCCGACCTGGCGCGGGAGTATGACGAGCGGTACGGCGACGGCGACTCGGTGCACGACGTGCCGGCGGATGCCTTCGCCCCGCCGAGCGGCACCTTCCTCGTGCTGCTCGATGGGGGCGTGACGGTAGCGGGTGGCGGCATCCGTCGCCTGAGCGAGACGACCGGCGAGGTGAAACGGATGTGGACCAACCCGGCCTACCGCCGGCAGGGCCACGCCGTGGCCCTGCTCGCCGCCCTCGAGGAGGTGGCGCAGCAATTCGGCTACCGGCACCTGCGCCTGGAGACTGGCCACGCGCAGCCGGAGGCGCTCGCGCTGTACCGGCGCCTCGGCTACCGGGAGATCGGCAATTACGGGATCTACGAGAACGCGACCGGGTTCGAGCGCACGTTTGCCTCCCCGGAACGCCCCGCCTGACAGTCCGGCATTGGCCTGCGACACCCCCGCTTGCTAGCGTAGACACGTCATGCCTAACAAATTAGAGCCACACCCCGACCTTCCCATCGACCTGCCCACGGCCGAACGCATCCATGCGGCCGTCGCGCATTATGGCGAACAGGCCGTCATCGACAATTCCGTCGCGCTACTCCGCGCCAAGAACGCCGGCAAGGACTTCCTGCTCTACGCCGGCGGACGCCACGCCCTGGGCATCCTCGAAGGTGCCCCCGCCCTCTACTGGCCCGAGCTGTGGGGTGCCCGTGCGCTGCTCTACGTCTGGGGCGAAACGGCGGCACCGTACATCGTCGTCGGCATGAACAACCAGGCTTGGCGGGTGCGCGAGATGTGCGCCAAGGTCGTCCTGCTGCGCGGCCTCGAGGTGGCGCCCAAGCTGGTGCGCCTGACCACCGACGAGGTTCCGCGCGTGCGCGCCGCGGCCCTGCACGCGCTGGCCGCCCAGGGCACCGCCGACCACCTCGCCACCATCGTGCAGCGTCTGCGCGACCCCGACAAAGAGGTGCGCCGCGCGGCCCAGCAGGCCCGCGACGTGCTCAACGCACGGTGGAACCTTACGGTCGAGCAGGGCCAGGGCACCGAGCAGACCCACGGAACCCGGCACACCCACCCGAGCGAGTAGCCGAGCCCGGAACCGGGACACACACACAGTACCGAGACGGGGGGTCCGGATGTTCCATCGCTTTGTGGCCATGGGCGACAGTTTCACCGAAGGCGTCGGCGACGACCTGCCGGGCGGCCAGGTGCGCGGCTGGGCCGACCTGGTCGCGCTCGGGCTCGCCGCGGCATCCGCCCACCCCGTCTCCTACGCCAACCTCGCCGTGCGCGGTCGGCTGCTCGGCCCGATCGTGGCGGAGCAGCTGGAATCCGCGCTCGCGCTCGGCCCCGACCTGCTCAGCATCTGCGGCGGCGGCAACGACGTGATGCGGCCGCGGGTCGAGATCCCCTATGTGGTCGACCTGATGCGGCAGGTCGTCGACCGGGCCGAGGCGCAGGGCGTGCACGTGCTGGTGCTCAGTGGCGGCAATCCCTCGCACCACCTGCCGCTCGGCTACCTGATGCGCCGGCGCGGCGATCAGCTGGCGGATGCCGCGCGCGCCGCCTTCGACCGGCCGGGCGTCACGCTCGTCGACAATTGGGCCGACTCCGAGCTGGAGCACAGGCGGTTCTGGTCGGTCGACAAGCTGCACCTCAACGCGCTCGGGCACACCCGGGTGGCCACAAACGTGCTGGCCGAGCTGGGGGTGCCGGTTCCGGTGGAGTGGCTGGATGCGCCCGCCGCGGCCGACGAGCAGGTGCAGAGCACGACCGCGTATTACCGCGAGTTCGTGCTGCCGTGGATCGGACGCCGGCTCACCGGACGCTCCTCCGGAGACGGCCGCCCGCCCAAGCGGCCCACCCTGGAGCCGGTCGATGTCGCCTGATTCAAGTGAGCCAGCTTAGATTGACGGCGATCGATTTTCGGCGGCAGATTGCATCGATAGTCATCAATGTATGTAGGTCTCAGTCGAGGGAGAACGCCATGAGCGAGAACAGTAACCCGGTGCGCGAAGAGGTGCGGTCCCGCTACGCGAGCGTGGCCGTCTCGGTTACGAATGAGGGGCGTCGGTCGCTGCTCACCGAGACGCCTGCCGGCGGCTGCTGCGAACCGGCCGCCATCGACGAGAACCTGGTCTTCGGCTCCGCGCTCTACGACGACGCGTCGACCGCTGACCTCCCGGGCGCGGCCCTGCTGGCGAGCCTCGGCTGCGGCAACCCCACGGCGGTCGCAGACCTGCAGGCCGGCGAAACCGTGCTCGACCTCGGCTCGGGCGGAGGCATCGACGTGCTCCTCTCCGCCCGCCGGGTCGGCCCCACCGGGTTCGCCTACGGCCTCGACATGACCGACGAGATGCTCGACCTGGCCCGGCACAATGCGGCCGCAGCCCAGGCGCAGAACGTCCAGTTCCTGAAAGGCACGATCGAGGAGATCCCACTGGGCTCCGGCAGCGTCGACGTCGTCATCTCCAACTGCGTGATCAACCTGTCGACGGACAAACCCGCCGTGATCGGCGAGATGTTTCGCGTGCTGCGGCCCGGCGGCCGCGTCGGAGTGTCCGACGTTGTGGCCGAGAACCACCTCGCGCCCGCCCATCGGGCCGAGCGCGGCTCCCACGTGGGCTGCATCGCCGGCGCGCTCTCGATCACGGAGTACGAGTCCCTGCTCGCCGCCGCGGGCTTCGAGCAGGTGAGCGTCACCCTGACCCACGAGGTGACCGACGGGATGCACGGCGCCATCGTGCGGGCGGTCAAGCCGGCCGGCGCCGCCTAGACCGCGGTGGGTACGCGCAGTAGGGCACCCTCCCGGCGGCAGGTGGCGGCCGCGATCAGCATGGCGTCGGCCAGCAGGGCCTGCCAGCCCGCGGCATCCGTGGGCACGCCCTTCGTCAGCATGGTCTGCACGGCCCCGGCGAGGGTGGCGTCGCCCGCGCCCATGGTGTCGACGACGGCGCCGGGAAGCACGGCGATCGGCTCGCTGACCCGCAGATCGGCGCCGCAGGCAACGGATGCCCCCGCGCGCCCGGCCGTGGCCAGCACCGTCTGCGTGCCGGCAGCCAGCAGCCGCTCCCGCAACTCTTCGAGGGTGCTGCGGTAGAGCAGCTCGGCGTCCTCGTCCCCCACCTTCGTGAGGAGGCTCCGGGAAGCGATTCGTTCGAAGTTCGCCACGAACAGGTCGCCGTCGGCGAGCATGCCCGAACGCGGGTTCGGGTCGATCACGAGGCGGCGTTCCGGCTCCGCGACCGCGGCGATGAAGGCATCCGTCTGGGCCGTGTCGTCGAAAGGGAAGCAGCTCACGACCACGAGGCGGGCGTTGTCCAGGGCCGCGCGCTCGGCCGGGCCGAACTCGATGCGGCGCTTCCGCGCGGCCTCGTTGAAGGCGTAGGTGGGCTCGCCGTCGGTGCGGTCGGAGGTGGCGCGGGAGCTGCCAAACGGCCCGGGTGTGGCGACCAAAGTCACGTCGTGCGCGGCGAGGAACTCGCGCAGCCGGGCACCGTCGGCGTCGTCGCCGACCATGGCGATCAGGGTGGTCGGCACACCGAGCACGGCCAGGCCGACGGCCACGTTGAGGGCGGCGCCGCCGGGGAACTCCAGGCGGGACCCCGGGCTCAGCATCTCGTCGATGAGTGCGTCGCCGACCACGACCACCCGGTTCTGCTCAGTCAGGTTCTGCTCAGTCAGGTTCTGCTCAGTCAGGTTCTGCTCAGTCAGGTTCTGCTCAGTCATTCGGTCTCTCCCTTGCCCCTGCCAACAACCCTGTCGCACCAAGCCTAGGTGAGTGAGTCCTCATCGATATTGAACCAATTCGACGGAGAAAAATCTCCGTCGAATTCGTTCGGGGCGCTAGCCCGAGCCGGCCTGTGTCAGCCCGAGTCGGCCCGCGTCACCCCGCGTCACCCCGCGTCAGCCCGCGAAACCAAATGCTGCCGCGTTTGTCCAGACCCTTCCGCAGGGCGCGGCATCGTCGTACGCTCATACACAGGCAGGGTGGCTCCCCGAACACCGGTCCTTAGTCCCTGATTGCAGGGTCCGTATGAGACCGGAGCGAAGCACCCCTCGTCGGGGGCAGGACATCATCGGGGTGACCTGCCCCCACACTCCGACACGTACAGTCGGAGCATGGCTTCCGATGCACCCACCCCGTGGATCTCCGCCGACGAGATCTTCGCCCGCGTCGGCGTCGGCGAAGCGGCGCGCGCCCTGCAGGTCGCCGTGCGGGCTGGGCTCGACCCGGCGCTTGATTTCAGCCGCAGCATCCTGCCCCTCGACCGGGGCCAGCTGCTGCTCATGCCGTCGCAGTCCGCCGAGTTCGTGGGCGTCAAGATCGCCACCATCGCGCCGGGCAACCCGCAGCTCGGCCGGTCACGCATCCAGGGCGTCTACCTGCTGATGGATGCTGCCACGCTCAGCTCGGTCGCCCTGCTCGACGGCATCGCACTGACGACTCTGCGCACCCCGGCGGTGTCGGCGGCCGTCGCCGACCTGCTCGCGCCCGCCGAGGTGGAGCACCTTGTGGTGTTCGGCTCGGGACCCCAGGCGCGCGGGCATGTCGAGGCGATGCGCGCCATCCGCCGGGTCGGTCGGGTCACCGTGGTCGGCCGGCACCCGGGCCGCGCCGAGGCACTGGCCGAGCAGGTGCGGGCGGGCGGGCTGCCCGCGCAGACCGGCACCCCCGGCGCCGTGTCCGACGCTCAGCTCATCGTCTGCGCCACCACCGCCCGCACCCCGCTGTTCGACGGGTCCCTGGTGCCGCGGAACTCCTGCACGGTGGCGATCGGGTCGCACGAGCCCGACGCCCGCGAACTTTCCAGCGAGCTGATCGGACGCGCGCAGGTCGTCGTCGAAGACAGCCAGGTCGCGCTGCGGGAGGGCGGCGACGTGCTGATCCCGCTCCGGGAGGGCATGATCCAGGCCGATTCCCTGGTGCCGATGCGGGACATCCTGACCGGCACGGTCGCCGTCGACCAGTCGCGCCCCCGCGTCTTCACGAGCTCCGGCATGTCCTGGCAGGACCTGGTGGTCGCCCAGGCCGTCTTCCGCCCGTAATCCCACCGCGCGTGTACGCCGTTCATCACGGAGCGCCGTGTGTAGCGTCGAACCAATTCGACGGAGATTTTCTCATCAAGGCGCTGTTTCAGAGGGTTTGAGACCGTTGCAGGCAAAATCTCCGTCGAATTCGTTCGGGCTGGATTTAATGCAGGCGAGCGCGAGCGCGCGCGCTCGCTGAGCTGCAGCCGAACCCGGCTTCAGCCGATGGCCGCGGGCGACGGATGTGACGGGGCCGGCACCGCGAGCACGTCGGCCGCCGCCCGTAGTCGGTGCCCCTGCTCCACCCGCTGTCCCCACGAGGTGCCCGCGATGATCAGGCCTGCCCCGAGCACCGCCACCAGGCCGAGGTTCTCACTGCCGAGGCTCACCCCCACGACCACCGCCCAGACCGGTTCGGTGCCCATCAGCAGGCTGGCCCGAGCGGCCGAGGTGTGCCGGATCGCCCAGGTCTGGGCCAGGAACGCGAACACGCTGCAGGCCAGACCGAGGTAGAGCACCCCGAGCCAGGCGGCCGGACCGAAGGCGCCGATCGCCCGAAGTGTTCCCGGCGCATCCGCTGCGGTGAACACCAGGGCACCCACGGCGGCCTGCACCAGCGTGATCGTGAGCGTCCCGGGCCGGCGGCCGGCGCCGTCGGCGCGGGTCACCCGGCCGACCATGGTGACGTGCAGGGCGCGCACGAGCGCTGCGGCGAGCATGAGCAGGTCGCCAGGGTTCGGGGCGCGAAAACCGTTGCCGGAAACGAGCAGCGCTACCCCGACGACCGCGAGCACCGCAGCCACGAAGAACGAACGCGGTAGCCAGTTGCGCGCCGCGACCGACTCGAGGATCGGGGTGAGAATGATCGTCAGGCTGATGATCAGGCCCGCGTTGGTGGCCGAGGTCACGGCCACGCCGGCCGTCTCCAACCAGAGAATCGCCGCCTGAGTGAGCCCGAGCAGCGCGCCCCCGGCCAGCTCGGCGCGGGTCGGCCGCCGAGGCCGGCTCAACGCCCAGATCAGCAGCAGCGCCAGCGCAGCCACCAGAAAGCGCAGCGCGAGCACGGCGCCCACGCTCGCCTGCTCGGTCAGCACCTTGGCGGCGAGGTAGCTGCCACCCCAGACCAGCGCGACAAGCAGCAGGACGGCGTCGATGCGGTAACGTCCGAGCCGCGGGAGGAAGGTCATGGGCCAATGCTGCCGGGCGGCATCTGTTAAGTCCAGATCACCAATTCTGAACTAACACTTTAGTGTTTGCTTATGGATCTGCATCAGCTCTTCATCCTGCGGGAACTCGGCGAGCGCGGCAGCGTCGCCGCGGTGGCCCGCGCGCTGTTCGTCTCGTCGTCGGCGGTGTCGCAGCAGCTGTCCGCGCTGCAGCGCAGCACGGGCGTGGCGCTGACCGAACGACGCGGGCGCAGGCTTGTGCTGACACCCGCCGGCACGGCTCTCGCTACCGCCGCCGCCAGCGTGTCCACGGCGATGGCCGCCGCCGAGCAGTCGGTGGCACGTTTCCACGAAGAGCCGGCCGCGCCGGTGAGCCTGTCGGCGTTCCACAGCGCCGGGCTGGCCTGGTTCGGGCCTCTGATCTCGCGACTGGCCAGTCCGGCCGGACCCACCGGGACGCCAATCCGGTGCGGCGACGAGGATGTCGCACGGCAGGATTTCCCGGCACTGGTCGCCGACTACGACCTCGTCATCGCCCACCGGCTGCCGCACGATCCCCTCTGGCCGCAACGGGTCACGGTCACCCCGCTGCTCTACGAACCGCTGGATGTGGCGCTGCATGTCGGACATCCTCTGGCCGGTCGGTCGTCGGTGTCGGTCGCCGACATCGCCGACGAGCCCTGGATCGCCGGGCACCCGGGCTTCCCGCTCGCGGAGGCGGTGAATGTCGTCGCGGCGAGCGCCGGGCACCCCCTACGGATCGAGCACCGCATCAACGAGTTCTTCGTGGCGGCCTCCGTGGTCGCTTCGGGGTCCGCGATCGCACTGCTGCCCCGGTACACGATGGCCCCGGCGCCAGGGTCCGGCCTGGTGCTGCTGCCGATCGACGACCTGCGGGTCGGCCGCCAGATCGACGTTCTCAGCCGCCCCGAGACGCTGCTACGGGCGTCGGTGCGCCGGGTGCTGGGCGAGCTGCGAGCGGTGGCCGGCTCCCGCACGGAATGACTGCTGCGTTGAGAGGATGTCCGACTCACCGGCATGGTCAATGTCGCCGAGGTCTTCCAGCGGACACTCTACCCCGCGAGAGCGGGGACGGGCGACGGTTGCGCCGCCTCACCAGTCGACGGCATACCGAAGACGGCGACGAACCCTGCGGGCGGAACTGTGATCACGGTATCGGCCCCCCTCAGAGCCGTTGGGCGGGAGGAAATGACTACCGTCCATTGATGCTCCGGGCGCGCGGATACGCAACGGCGCCGACCGTGGAAACAGCAGAGAAAGAACTTACCCGCGATCCCGGGCCGCGATCCCGGGCCGCGATCCGTTCGAGCTCGTCGCCGATGCCGATGTCGGCCACGACGATCCGTCCGGCCAGGCTCGCCGCGGGTTCCCGCAGCAGACCTGGTTTGCAGCCTCCGAACGTCACCGTCAGGTGCGCGGGCAGCACGGTGGGGTCCGGCACGGCGCCGTCGTCGACGCCGATCCCGCTGGGCAGGTCCACCGCCACCACGAGGGGCGCACCGGGGTCGTGCAGCGAGGGAAGGATGGCCGCCACCACCTCACGAGCCCGCCCGCGGAGCGCCGGGCTGGTGCTCGTGCCGGTGCCGAGGATGCCGTCGAGGATCACGGCGGATGCCCGCGCCACCCGGGCGAGAGCGGCATCCGTTTCAGCCAGGGGCAGCAGCGCCGCCCCGGCCGCCAGGGCGGCGCTGAGGCCGCCGTCGTGGAGCTGTGCCGACGTGGGCACGATGGTCACCAGGGCACCCTGCGCGGCCAGCAGCGCGGCCGCGTGCAGGGCGTCGCCGCCGTTGTTCCCCGCACCGGCCAGCACCAGCACCCGCGCGTCCGGCACTCCTCCGCTTTCCGTGAGCAGCTCCTCGAGCAGGGCCGCCGTCTCCGCGGCGAGCGCGGCCGATGCCCGCTCCATCAGCGGCACGCCCTCGGCCAGGAAGGGAGTCTCGGCCTCGCGCATCTGGGCGGCGGTGTAGGTTTTCACGTCGCCAGAGTACTCCCGCGGCGGTGCGGCTCACGGCACCGAGGGCGACCGGCCGAGCCCTGCCGAGATCTGTCCGTGCCCCCGTGCCACCCGGTTCGCACCCGTCTCCCATCCTGACCGGGCATGCTGAAGTCCTGATCGCCCGCCACTCCGGCCGGCGCGCGACAAGAGAGCTGAAACAGTGGCCGGCGCACGCGGCATCACCCTTCCGAAACTGACTCTGGCCACCGAGCGGAGCCGCCCGGCTCCCCCGCGGCCCTTCCTGCAGCGCGGCCGCCGCTTCGCCGAACTCGTGCGCATCGCCCGGAAGAATGGACTGCTGCCGGTGCGGCGGCTCGACTTCACGACCAACCCGAGCGCGGCAGCCGTTCGCGCCGTGCAGGCCGAGGGTCTGCGGGCCGCGCTGGAGGAGGCCGGTGGAGCCTTCGTCAAGATGGGCCAGCTGCTCTCCACCCGATCCGACTTCCTGCCCCCGGAATTCGCCCGGGCCCTCGCGACGCTGCAGCAGAGCGTGAAGCCCGCCCCCTGGGACGAGGTCGAACGGATGCTGGAGGAGGAGTTCGGCGGACCCCTCGCCGGCGTCTTCGCCAGCTTCGATCCCGACCCCATCGCCGCGGCCTCCATCGGCCAGGTGCACCGGGCGACCCTGATGAACGGCACTGTGGTGGCCGTCAAGGTGCAGCGGCCCGGGATCGTGCCGGAGCTGCGGCGCGACGTCGCCATCGCCGTGCGGGTGACGAACCTGATGAGCCTGGCGTCTCCGCAGGCCAGAACTCTGGGCATCAAGGCGGTCGCCGAGGACTATGCGGCCGACCTCGTGCGCCAACTGGACTTCCGGCTGGAGGCGCTGAACCTCTCGGCCATGCGCGCCCTCCAGCTGCGCGGCCCGCGGGCCGGCGACCTGCGTTTCCCCGAGCTGTTCGAGTCTCTGTCCAGCGATCGCGTGCTGGTGATGGAGTACCTGTTCGGCGACACGTTCAGCGACCTGAACGAGACGTCCGACGCGCCACGGGCCGAGCTCGGCGCCGCCATGCGCACCGTGCTCAGCGCCTTCGTGCGCCAGATCGTCTTCGACGGCGTCTTCCACGCCGACCTGCACCCCGGCAACATCATGCTGCTGGCCGACGGCACCCCCGCGCTAGTCGACTTCGGATCGGTGGGCCGGCTCGACCTGCAGCTGCGGGAGACGATCCAGGAGCTGCTGATCGCTTTTCTCCAGTCCGACACCCAGCTCATCGCCGACGGGCTCCTCAAACTCGCCCCGCTGCGGGACGGTGCGGACGAGAAGTCGTTCCGCCGCGAGCTGAGCGCGTTCATCACGTTCGAGTTGGGGCCCGGCGCGCGGGTCAGTGTGCTGACCGTGGATGTCCTGGTGGCTATCCTCACCCGGTACGGCGTGGGAATCCCCGCCGAATTCGTGGCGGCTGCGCGGGCGTTCGCGGTGCTCGAGGGCACCCTGCGCTCCAGCATGCCGGAGTTCGACCTGCTCGAGGAGTCCCGCAGGCTGGCGAGCGTGCAGATCCGCGACCAGATGGCGCCGGCCAACGTGCGCGAACTCCTGACCACCGAGCTTCTGGCCCTGCTGCCCAGCGTGCGCCGGCTCCCCCGGCGTTTCGACCAGATCGGGCAGGCCCTCGAGATGGGCAACCTCAACGTCAATGTGCGGCTGCTCGCGGACCAGAGCGACCGGCGGCTGCTCACCGGGCTGGTGCGGCAGAGCCTCCTGGCCCTGGTCGGCGGGGCCGCCGGGGTGATGTCCCTGGTCTACCTCACGACACCCGCACCGGCGGACCCGGGGGTCATCAGCACGGTGACGGCCGGGTTCAGCCTGGGTGCCGGCTCCGTGGTGCTGCTGATTTCGGCGTTCGTGGATTCGCTCGTGACCCGCAGCCGCGCTTGACCCGTGCGACTGAATCGAGCGACTGCCACGTGCATCGGGAAACGACGAAGGCCCCGCCTGAGGCAGGGCCTTCGTCATACGTTCTGGTAGCGGGAGCGGGAATTGAACCCGCGCCACCACGTTTATAATAGTTCCGATTCAATCAATCGACCCCACGCTACGAATCCTCGCCAGAGTTAAATCTGACTAGGTGTTCCCTGTAAGAAGTGCGCTCAGACTATCTCAGCACCTCGATCCGCCTAGGAGCCTGCTGATTCATCCGACGGATTAAGGCGCGCCTTTGTCGGTTTCGCCGAAGTGTTTAAGACTTGGTTCATGCAGGGTCGTGATGATGGTCAGCGTCAGTTGTTGGATCCTGAGATGGCGGTGACGGCGTCTCTCCTCGCGGGACGACGAGCAGTTCCGAAATGCGCCGGCGATCCATCGCCGTGACTTGCAGACTGATGTCGTTGAGTTGGACGACATCACCCATCCGCGCGAGACGTCCGAGCCGTTCGATCACGAAACCGGCGATGGTATCGGATGCGCTTACGGGCAACCGCACGCCAGTCGCCTCTTCAAAGTCCTGGAAGTTGAGTCGGCCGTCAAGTGACCCTCTCCCTGACTGGAGGTCATGAGCGAGCGAGTCGGTGTCGTATTCGTCGAAGATTTCGCCTACAACTTCCTCCACGAGGTCCTCGAGGGTGACGATGCCGTCGGTTCCGCCGTATTCATCGACGATGACGGCGATCTGATGTTTTTCTGCTCTCATTATCGTGAGAGTCGGGAGCACCCGCGCGGTCGCTGGGAAGTACAAGATGGGACGCATGATTTCGCGAACCTGCTTGTCGGGATTCTTTGCGATCATCTCGTAGAGGTCCCGCACGTGGACAAAGCCGATGATGTCGTCGATGGTGCGATCGATTACCGGGTATCGCGAGTACGGCAGGTCATGCACCTCGGTAAATACTTCGCGAACGGATACCGTGCCGTCCAGGGCTGCGACTTCGGGACGGGGCCGCATAATCTCGCTGAGCTGGCGGTGCCGCAAAGAGAACACGTCGTCGAGGATCCGCCGTTCGTCTTCGGGTAGCCCCTCATGGCTCGAAACGATGTCTCGCAGTTCCTCTTCGGTCATCTCCTCGCTGGTTTTGTGCGGGTCTCCGCCGAGTAGACGCACGATCACGTTCGTCGACCTCGACAGCAGCCAGATAACCGGGCGCATCGCGACAGCAAACCCATTAAGTGCGGGCGCGACTGCGTAGGCGAATGCTGAGTTGCGCTGGATCGCGAGACGTTTGGGGGCGAGCTCACCGAGTACCAGAGACAGATACGCGATCACTAGGGTGAGCGCGATCGTGGCAACCGTGGCAGCGAGCGCTACGTTGAGGCCCAGAGCGACGAATAACGGCGCTACCGATGGAGCGATTGAGGCGGCCCCGTAAGCGGCGGACGCAAACCCAGCCACGGTAACGCCGATCTGCACGGCTGCGAGAAACCGATTGGGGTTGCGCGCCAGAGCCGCGACCTTCTCGCCGCGCCGCCCGCGGGCCGCGATCGCGTTGAGTTGGCTATCACGGAGCGTGACGAGCGCCATCTCCGTGGCTGCGAAAACCCCGCCGATCAGGACGAAGATGAGGACGAGGGTGATGTTTAGTACGAGATCGCCGTTCAAAATGTCTCGACCGTCGACATGAGGGGAGGGGTCGAGACGCAGGGTCTATGACCGTCGGGAGATGGCTCTTGAGGAGTCCTATGCACCCTTAGAGGATACCAAACGTCTCCGGCGGAAAGCTGGATTTAAGATTGCCCGATTGCGTGTTCCTTTCTGGAACGACCATGAGACAACTGAGGACCGGCATTGGAACGTCTCGTAACTCTAGGGTTGCGAGACGGGCGAGGTTAGCCATGAGAGTGGTTGCCTGGAAGACGAGCTATCGGTGGCGCTCTTCGCGGGGTGGCTGGTAAGTGGATCCGCAGTCATGTCCTTCGCAGAGGGGCGACGCCGTTTGTTCGATCGGAGCGGTGTAGGTCTCGGGCAAATCGAGCCAGAATGACTGGCTTCTCGGTAATCAGACCGTGTGTCGATCGCGGGACCACAGCTAGCTCTGCGTTTGGAAGCGCGCCGTACATCACGAGCAAGTGACTGAACTGCACCTCGTCGTCATCGCCGACGATGATGAGAACTGGGGCCTTCACGTTGCTAAGCCGAGCCAGGCTGAGATCCGGTTCTAGGAGTCCCCCATGATCTGCGGCGGGTCCTCCTCACTGAGAACGCCGTCCAACCACCCGTCATGGCGGAAAGCCGCTCCGCCAAATACCAGCGTTGAGACCAGGTCCGGACGGCGAAGCGCCAGGTAAAGCCCGACCATTGCCCCATCGCTCCACCCGAAAACATGAGCATTGGCGACGTCGCGGTCGTCGAGAACCTCAGCCATCGCATCGGCCATCTGCGCGAAGGACCACGGCCGTGATGAAGACCGAGCCCCACGCCAGTTGGCGCGGGAAGAGATCCGTGACTTGGGCCAGGTGCACCGAGAGCTGGCCAGGGTCATCTAGTGTATGTCCAGGACGTCAGCGGAGAACGCCCGCGCATGGTGGTCGAAGATTGCCACACTGCCTGACCGGGTTGCCCAACCGCGCCCTTTACGGGGAACGCCTCGCGGGGGCGGTGGCGAGACTTGAGCGCAACGGCGGAATGGTGTGCGTGATGTACCTCGACATCGACGACCATCAACGACACTCTCGGGCACGGCGGGGGCGACGATATCCTTATCGAGTTTGGGAAGAGACTGGCCAGCGTGTTGCGCCCCACCGATACGGTGGCGCGCTTCGGTGGGGATGAGTTCGTGATCCTCTGCGAGAACTTCGGTGGCGTGGGCGATGCCGAACAATTGGCGGCTCGGGTCGTGGCCGTAACCGCCGCGCCATGGGATGCCCAGGGCTGGTTCATGCCCGTTCACGTGAGCATTGGTTTCGCCGTGGCGGATTCTGCCACAACAGAGCCATCGGCATTGCTTCGTGACGCCGACACCGCTATGTACTTGGCTAAGAATGTTCCTGGTTCCATGTCGGTACAGGCACCCAGTCGGCGGGCAGAGCCGCAATAGCCTCATCATGGAGCCGTCTCAGCCAGTAGGTCATGACGGTGCGGGCTGAGGAGGCGCGCCGCCCGCAGACCGCCAAGCCGCCGTGGGCGGCTCTTGCTCCCTCGATTACCACGGTGCCCGAGAGGTCAATCCGGCAAATCACAGGTGGCGGGGTGGCAATATCTGCCTCCGCGCCGACAGTGCCGGCCACAGATATGACTCAGCCATGGCTTGCCGCATGATCGCAGCGCGCTGCTGTCGCCGTGCACACTTGCCGAGTGATGTGCGTTTCCGCTTTATGCGGATCTGATGCATCCGATTCAGTACCCAAGATGGGGTCGCCAAAGTTACTGGGGTCTAATACACACTGGCTGAGCGCCTAGCCTTTGCGTGTGAATTGCAGCGCTATATGGCGGGGTTGCGTCCAATAGCGTGGTGTAACCCCCGGCCCTGATGGGCGTGTTGCACCGATGTAAGGCGGCCACCGCGTGATTCTTGGAAAGACCGATCAAGTC
>NZ_SOHB01000052.1:0-24983 GCF_004403055.1 Cryobacterium sp. TMT1-19 | reverse complement strand
CGCCTCCCGCCCCCGCCGCGCATCGGCCCGGGAGCGACTGGCGCCCGCCGTTCACCCGGCCGCCGCCACCACGCCGGCACCCCGGCCCCGCACCACCGCGACGGCCCCCGCCAATCGGGTGCGTAAGTTCGCCACGACGGGGGTCACGATGGTCGCCATGGCCTTCGTCGCCCTGATGGCCGTGGCCACCTCCCTGCCGGCCGAGGCGCTGCTGTCCTCTGCCGATGTGCAGGCCGCCGCCTACAACGCGAAGCTGAGCGCCCAGGGCGAACCTGCCCAGTCGCTCTCCATGACCGGCGGAGCGGACACCATCTCGGTCGAGCGTGACGGCTACGAGTCGAAGACCATCGCCGAGGTCGCAGCGGCCAGCGGCATCCGGATGGAAGCGACCTTCACGAACAACCCGAACGGCACCGTGCAATGGCCCTTCTCGGTGGGCGTGCACATCGGTGACGAGTTCGGCTTCCGCGACTGTGCGGGCTGCTCCTCCAACCACGGCGGCCAGGACTTCAACCCGGGCCTCGGCGCGCCGATCCAGTCGATCGCCGACGGCGTCGTGCGCTACGCCCAAGACGGCGAAGGCAGCCTCGGCGTGCACATGATCATCGACCACATGATCGACGGCGAGCTCGTCTCCAGCGTTTACGCGCACATGATCCACGGCTCGATGCTCTTCAAGACCGGCGACGTCATCACGGTCGGCCAGGTCATCGGCCAGGTCGGCGACACCGGAATGTCCACCGGCCCGCACCTGCACTTCGAGATCCGCGTCGGCGGCAAGGACGGCACCAAGGTCAACCCGCTCGTCTGGCTGTACGCCAACACGAACTAGTTCGACCCCGACACAGGCCAGCTGGAACTAGCCGGCCGCCTCGGCCTTGGTCTCGTCCTCGTCCTCAGGCTCGGTCACTGGCGCGGACTTGGGCGGGGACTCGGCGGCCCGGGCGCGGCCGATGGCCGCGAGGAGGCCCTCTGGCAGTGCCAGCTGCGACAGCCCGGCGATCTCGAGCAGGTGGGTCTCTCCGCTGCCGTTGGGCTCCATGGCCAGGACCTGGTCGTGCAGGCCCTCCATTTTCAGGTCGAGGCGATTGGCGGCATCCGCCGCCTGCTTGAGGTCGCCCACCAGATCCACCGGAACCGCCCCGTGGTACTTGTAATAGATCTTGTGCTCGAGACTCGCCCAGAAGTCCATCGCGACCGTTCGGATCTGGATCTCGACCGTGACCTCGTCGACCCGGTCGGACAGGAAGACGGGGATGTCGACGATCAGGTGCAGGCTCTTGTAACCGTTCGGCTTCGGGGCGGCGATGTAGTCCTTGACCTCGAGCACCGTGACGTCGAGTTGGCTGGTGAGCATGTCGAGAATGCGGTACGTGTCCGAGATGAAGCTGCAGGTGATGCGGATGCCGGCGATGTCTTGGATCTGGGCGCGAATGTCGTCGAGGACGAGCGGGCAGCCCTTGCGGACGGCCTTCTTCAGGATCCCGTCGGGCGTCTTTAGCCGAGAGTTGACGTGCTCGATCGGGCTGTAGTCGTGGATGGAGGCGAACTCCTCCTTCAAGATGTTGATCTTCGTCATCATCTCGTCGGTCGCGAACTTGTATGCCAGCATGAACCGGGTCAGTTCTGTCGTGAGCTCGCGAGGTTCGGCGAGATCCCCGCGCGTCGGGGCCGCCTGGTCGGCTTCGGGTTCGGTGTTGGGGTCGGTGCCGGGTCCCGGTTCGGTTCCGTGTTCGGTTCCGCTGTCGATCCCCGTGCCGGTCACTGCTACTCCTTCTATGCGCTCCCCGTTCAGGCGACGCCCTTCGATTGTCCCATGGCGGCGCTGCGGGGTCACTGATCGCGTCGCCGGAGCACGCGGCATCCGTCGCCTTCGAGCGCCGTTCTGCCCCGTGCCCCGAACGAATTCGACGGAGATTTTGCTCTAGAACTGGGTTTTGAGTTCTAAACCGGCCGTTTCGGGCAGAATCTCCGTCGAATTCGTTTGGGCAAACGCCCCGAGGGTGGGGGCTAGGCGCGCAGCCAGACGGTGGTGTCGCCGGGGAGCGTGTTGCCGGGCAGCGGGCCGCTGGCGAGGAGGAGTTCGCCGGCAGGCAGAGGCACGGATTCCGCGCCCGTGTTCGCGACGACCGTCACCGCGCCGTTGCGCAGCGCCACGATCTCGTCAGCGTGGCCGTCCAGCCACTCCACCGAGCCCAGCCCGAGGGCGTGCTCCCGGCGCAGGCCCAGGGCCAGCGTGTACAACTCGAGGGTGGAGCCGGCGACGCCGACCTGCGCGTCGCGGGCGAGGCCCGCCCACTCGTCCGGCTGCGGCAGCCAGCTCTCGGCCGAGGGGCCGAAGCCGTAGGAGGGAGCGGCGGCTTCCCAGGGGAGCGGCACGCGGCATCCGTCACGGCCGTAGCGCTCTCCGTTGGTGCGAAACCAGGTGGGGTCTTCGCGTGCGGAGTCGGGCAGGTGGATGACCTCGGGTAGACCCAGTTCCTCGCCCTGGTAGAGGTAGCTGGAGCCGGGCAGCGCGAGCATGAGCGCTGAGGCGGCCCGGGCCCGGTGCAGGCCGATCACGCTGTCGGGCAGGTCGGGCGTCGTCGGCCCGATACCGTGGCCCTGCAGGTTCTCGTGGTTGAGCGCGAGCCGGGAGGCGTGGCGCACGACGTCGTGGTTGGAGAGCACCCAGGTGCTCGGGGCACCAACTGCGCCGAACGCAGCGAGGGAATCGTCGATGACGCGGCGGAGGGCCGGGCCGGCCCAAGCCGTCTCGAGGTAGGCGAAGTTGAAGGCCTGGTGCATCTCGTCGGGGCGCACCCATTCGGCGACGTGGCTGAGCGGATCGACCCAGGCCTCGGCCGCGAGGATGCGGTCGCCCGGGTACTCGTCGAGGATGAGGCGCCAGTCGCGGTAGATCTCGTGCACACCGTTCTGGGCCCAGTAGGGCGCGGTTTCGGGCCACTCGGTGATGATGCCTGGCCCCTCCGTCGAGGCACCGCCCATGCTGCCGCCCGCGACCGGAGGCGTGTAGTCGGGAAGACCGGTCGCTTTGATCATGCCGTGCGCGACGTCCACCCGAAAACCGTCCGCCCCGCGGTCGAGCCAGAACCGGAGCACATCGCGGAATTGCGCCTTCACCCATTCGTTGTCCCAGTCGAAGTCGGGTTGTGTGGTGTCGAAGAGGTGCAGGTACCACTGGCCGGGAGTGCCGTCCGGGTTCGTGACGCGGGTCCAGGCATTGCCGCCGAAGACGGAATCCCAGTTGTTCGGGGGAAGGTCGCCGTGTTCGCCCTGGCCATCACGGAAGATGTAATGCGCGCGCTCCTCACTGCCCTCGGCTGCGGCGAGGGCAGCTTTGAACCATGGATGCTCACTTGAGGAGTGGTTTGGCACGAGGTCAACGATCACGCGGATGCCCAGCTCGTGTGCCGTGTGCTGCAGGGTGTCGAAGTCATCGAGCGTGCCGAAGAGAGGGTCGACATCGCAATAATCGGCCACGTCGTAACCAGCGTCGTTCTGCGGTGACGTGTAGAACGGCGAGAGCCAGATGGCGTCTATCCCGAGAGCCCGGAGAGCAGGGAGACGATTGGTGATGCCGGTTAGATCGCCCATCCCGTCACCGTTGGCGTCCGCAAAGGACCGAGGATAGATCTGATAGATAACTGCGGTTCGCCACCACTCTGAGCCTGTCATGAAAAGAAACCCTACGGCATTTTCGTGACTATGGAAGCGCTTGCAGGCCTGCGGGCTGTGCGCATCACCTGCTCAAGATTCAGATCCGACTATTTCAGTTGTCAATGGTTCCGATACTTGCTATAAATGTAAACGCTTGCATAAATTTTCAATGTCCTGAGAAAGGCACACCAATGATGGTGAACATGAAAGGTCTCGTCGCTGCCGGCGCAGTAGTGATCGCAGCGTCCCTCGCATTGTCCGGATGCTCCGGCGGGGCCTCCCCGCAGGGTGGCGAGGGCGATAAAGCCGCCGCCAACACCTTGACGGTTTGGGTCGATGCCGACCGCGGCGCGGTCCTCAAAGACGCGGCGGCGGCATTCACGAAGGAATCCGGCGTCAAGGTAAAACTCATCCAGAAGGACTTCCCCAAGATCCAGGAAGAGTTCATCGCCCAGGTTCCGACCGGCAAGGGCCCCGACATCACGATCGGCGCCCACGACTGGATCGGGAACCTCGTCTCGAACGGCGTGCTCAAGCCCGTTGAACTCGGCGATACGACCGCTGACTTCCAGCCGGTCGCCGTCACCGCGATGACCTTCGAGGGCAAGACCTACGGTGTCCCCTACTCGATCGAGAACATCGCCCTCCTCCGCAACACGGCCCTGGCGCCGACCGCGCCGGCGACGTACGCGGACATGGTCGCCGCCGGCACCGCCGCCGGCACTGAGTTCCCGTTCCTCGTGCCCGTTGGACCGGAATCGGACCCGTATCACCTGTACCCGTTCCAGACCTCGTTCGGCGCCCCCGTGTTCGGCACCAACTCCGACGGCAGCTATAACGCCGAAGACCTCTCGATCGGCAACGCCGGTGGAGAGGCCTACGCGGCCTGGCTCGCATCCGAAGGCGCCGCAGGGCACCTCAGCGTAAACATCACCAACGACATCGCCAAAGAGAAGTTCAACGCCGGCGCATCGCCGTTCTTCCTCTCCGGTCCGTGGAATGTCCCGGATGCCCAGAAGGCCGGCATCGACGTCGCGATCGACCCGATCCCGACCGCCAGCAGCAACCCTGCCCAGCCGTTTGTCGGCGTGCAGGGCTTCTTCGTGAGTGCGAAGACCAAGAACGCTCTCGCTGCCAATGAGTTCCTGGTGAACTACATCGGCTCCGAAGAGGTGCAGACCGCGCTCTACGAGGTCGGCGGGCGCCCGCCCGCGCTGACCAGCGCCTTCAAGGCAGCTGCCGCCGACCCGATCACCGCCGGTTTCGGTACGGTCGGAGCAACCGCCGTTCCGATGCCGAACATCCCGCAAATGGGCAAGGTCTGGCAGTTCTGGGGCGTGACCGAGGCCGCGATCATCGCGGGCGAGGGTGACCCGGCAGCGCTGTGGCAGAAGATGACCGGCGAAATCCAGGGCGCCATCGCGAAGTAACACCGTGTGCCCGGCTCCATCAGGGGGCCGGGCACAGCGTGCTCCCTCACCGCACATCAGGCAAGGTTGCCGGCAGGCGCCAGAGAACGGACGAAGATGCCCACCCCACGAACAGGTCGCGATCGCACCGTGCGCGACAACTCGCTGGTCACCCAGTGGAGGCAATCCAAGCGGGCGGGACGAATTGCCGAGGCGGCGTCCGTCGGGATCAAGATTCTCCTGGTGAAAATTCTGCTCCTCGGTATCGTCGACGCAATCAGCGTCTACGCCCTCTTTGTGCTCTTCCTGAAACAGGACTGGGTCGTCTTCGGACTCGTTCTGGCAGTCACCCTGATCGTCAACTGGATCTACTTCAGCAAAAACGCTCTGCCGGCCAAGTACCTCACCCCCGGCCTGATCTTCCTCGTGATCTTCCAGATCTTTGTTGTGGGCTATTCCGGCTACATCGCGTTCACGAACTACGGCACCGGGCACAACAGCACCAGGGCGGACGCGGTCGCATCACTCATCGCCTCCGCGCAGCAACGAGTGCCGGACTCGGTCGCGTACGACATCACCGTGATCGAGCAATTGGGTGCCTACAGCCTCCTCGTCACCGACCCTGACGGCCGGATCAGCGTCGGCAGCGCCGACGCGCCCCTGCGTGAAGTCACCGATGCCGAGACGGATGCCGACGGCGTCGCCACCGCACTTCCCGGCTACACCTCGCTCAAGTTCAGCGACATCGCTGCCAATCAAGAGGTCATCGCGGCCCTCTCGGTGCCGCTCACCGACGACCCGAACGAGGGGGTGCTCCGCACCCCGGACGGCTCAAAGGCCTATCTCTACCTGTCCGATCTGGTCTACGACGAGGCCGCGAGAACGATGACGAACACCACGACGAACGTCGTCTACGCCGAGGACGGCACGGTCGGGGCGTTCGCCGCGGAGGACGGTACCGAACTGCGCCCCGGTTGGAAGGTTGAGGTCGGATTCGATAACTTTGCCCGTGCGTTCGGCACGGAATCCATTCGGGGGCCGCTGATCAACGTGACCCTGTGGACCTTCGCCTTCGCTTTCCTTTCTGTCGCCACCACGTTCGCGCTCGGGCTCTTCCTGGCGCTGGTCTTCAATGACCTGCGGATGCGCGGACGCAACGTCTACCGCGTCGTCTTGATTCTTCCCTACGCGTTCCCGGCATTCCTGTCCGCGCTGGTCTGGGCGGGACTGCTCAACCCGCAGTTCGGCTTCGTCAACCAGGTGCTGTTCGGCGGGGCGGAAATACCCTGGCTCACAAACGAGTGGCTGGCCAAATTCAGCATCATCTTCGTGAACCTGTGGCTCGGCTTTCCCTACATGTTCCTGGTCTGCACGGGTGCTCTTCAGTCGATTCCCGGCGAGTTGCAGGAGGCAGCAACGGTCGACGGGGCGCGGCCCTGGCAGGTGTTCCGGCTGATCAAGCTTCCGCTGCTGCTCGTGTCGGTGGCCCCGCTGCTCATCTCGTCGTTCGCGTTCAACTTCAACAACTTCAACCTCATCTACATGCTCACCAATGGCGGGCCGAGAGACGTTACCGCGGGAGTGAATGTCGGTGCGACCGACATCCTCATCTCGATGGTCTACAAGGTCGCCTTCGTCGGTGCGAACCGCGACTACGGATTGGCGAGTGCGTTCTCCATCATCATTTTCCTGCTGGTCGCGATCGTGTCGATCATCAGCTTTAGGCAGACCAAGGCACTAGAGGAGCTGAACTGACATGCAGGTCAACAATCGGGAGGCAAGCGACCGCATCGTCGCGCGAAAGTCGTCATTCCAGTTCAAGCGCTGGTTCAGAGCAACGGGATGGCGCCACCTGATCGGCGTGTTCATGGCCGTGTTCTCGGCGTTCCCCCTTGTCTACGTGCTCTCGGCAGCGCTGCAACCCGGTGGCACCCTGATCACGGCAAATGGGCTATTCAGCGAGGTGAGCCTCGGCAGCTTTGTGACGCTCTTCAACCTGCCCCAACAGCCATACGCCGCCTGGTACGGCAATACCCTGATCATCGGAGTGATCACCTCGATCGGCACGGTGTTTTTGGGGGCCCTTGCGGCGTATTCCTTCTCCCGTATGCGTTTTTTCGGTCGCCGGGGGGGACTGCTCACGCTCGTATTGTTGCAGATGTTTCCCCAACTGTTGGCTGTCGTCGCGATATTCCTCCTGCTCAACGGCATCTCTGATATCTTCCCGGCGATCGGACTGGACTCGCAGGTCGGCCTGATCATGGTCTACCTCGGCGGGGCTCTTGGGGTGAACACCTACCTGATGTACGGATTTTTCAACACGATTCCCGCTTCGATCGACGAGGCCGCCAAGTTGGACGGTGCTGGTCACGCTCGCATCTTCTTCACGATCATCCTGCGACTGGTCGCACCCATTTTGGCGGTCGTCGGCCTCCTCTCCTTCATCGGCACGACGAACGAGTTCGTCATCGCGAGCATCGTGCTGATCAGCCCGGAGAATCAGACCCTCGCGGTGGGCCTCTACCAGTTCGTGTCTCAGAAATTCTCCACCAACTACTCGGTCTTCGCGGCCGGCGCCGTGCTCGCGGCCCTGCCCGTGATGGCCCTGTTCCTCTGGCTGCAGAAGTACATCGTCGGTGGCCTGACCGCCGGATCGGTGAAGTAGGGCGCGCATGCTCCCGCACCACGACGGGTCGGCCCTGTACGTCTCCGACCAGGCGCCGCGGCCGGGCGACACGGTCGGCGTGCGGGTGCGGGTGCCGGAGGCGTGGGGCGCCGTCGCATCCGTGCACGTGCGTTCGACGCCCGACCGGGAACCGCGCTTCCACGAGGCCCGCCTGCTCGGCGCGGCGGAGGGCTGGCGGTGGTGGGAGGCCGAGGTCGAGATCCTGAACCCGGTCAACGGCTACCGGTTCCTGATCAACCGGGCCGACGGCGGGCACTGGTGGCTGAACGCCGCCGGGGCGCATTCCTTCGAGACCGTCGACGCGGAGGACTTCAAGCTGCTCAGCCATCCGGCACCGCCGGACTGGGCCGCGTCGACCGTGATGTACCAGATCTTCCCGGATCGTTTCGGGCGTTCCACGGCCGCCGCGCTGCGCGAGAAGCCGGCCTGGGCTGTGCCCGCGGCGTGGGGCGACCCGGTGGCGGCGGAGCAACCGACCCGTTCGCACCAGTTCTACGGTGGGGACCTCGACGGCATCGTCGTGCACCTGGACCACCTCGAACGGCTCGGCGTCACCCTGCTCTACCTGACGCCCGTGTTCCCGGCCGGCTCAAGCCACCGCTACGACGCGCGGAGCTTCGACGTGGTCGACCCGGCACTGGGCGGCGACGCTGCCCTCGTGCGGCTGGTCGAGGCTGCCCACGAGCGGGGCTTCAAGGTGATCGGCGACCTCACCTCGAACCACTCCGGCAACCGGCACGAGTGGTTCCGGGCGGCGCACCGCACCCCGGGTGCCGTCGAGAGCGCCTTCTACTACTGGCTCGACGACCGGCACGAGGACTACGCGTCCTGGCTCGACGTGCCCAGCCTGCCGAAGTTCAACTGGTCCTCGATCGAGCTGCGCCGCCGGTTCATCGAGGGGCCGCAGTCGGTGGTGGCGAAGTGGCTGCGGGCCCCGTACCACCTCGACGGCTGGCGCATCGATGTGGCGAACATGACCGGCCGCCTGCAGGGAGAGGACCTGAACGCCCTGGTGCGGCAGACCATCCGTCGCACCATGATCGCGGAGAATCCCGACACCATCCTGCTCGGCGAATCGACCAATGATGCCTCGGACGACTTCCAGGGTGACGGCTGGCACGGCGCGATGACCTATACGACCTTCACCCGACCGGTGTGGAGCTGGCTCTCGAAACCGCACAGCCCCTCGACGTTCTTCGGGCTGCCCTACGGCACCATCCCGCTGACCGACGGGCGGGCGTTCGTGGACGCTCACCTCCGGTTCACGGCCGGCTACCCCTGGCGCACTCGCCTGGCCACCATGAACGCTCTCGACACGCACGACACTCCAAGGTTCCGCACCCATGCGATCGACGGGGGAGTGGCCGTCGCCTTCGGGCTGAGCGCGACCCTGCCGGGCATCCCGGTGGTCTTCGCCGGCGACGAATTCGGCCTGGCCGGCGACGACGGCGAGGGCTCGCGCACGCCCATGCCGTGGGATACGGCGGGCGACTCCGAGGTGGCGGCCACAATCGACCTGTACGCGGCGCTGATCCGCTTGCGCACCGCCCACCCGGCCCTGAACGGCGGCGGGATGCGCTGGGTGCACGTGGGCGCCGATGTGCTCGTCTACGTGCGCGAGTGTGCGGAGGAGTCGGTGCTGTTGGTCGCGGCCCGCGCCGCGTGCGCGGTGACACTGCCGCTCGGGGCCGTGGCAGGAGAGCCGACCCGGCTCCTGGGCGACGCCGCCGTCAGCGTGGCGGGCGGGCGCATCCGTCTGGAAACGGACGGGCCGAGCTTCACCGCGTGGGCGCTGCCGGGGGTTTCGGTGCCCGATTCCGCCCCACGGTCATCGAGCCGGCCGACTTGGTGATAATATTTACCGGTTGCCAAAATTTGGCTTGGTTTTCGTTCACACGGATGCTTCGCCCCCTTAGCTCATTGGTAGAGCACTTCCTTGGTAAGGAAGAGGTAGTGGGTCCGATTCCCACAGGGGGCTCTGGCTTGGAAGCTCTTGCAGCCGACAGGTCGTGGCGGGGTAGCTCAGTTGGTTAGAGCACACGGCTCATAATCGTGGTGTCGCGGGTTCAATTCCCGCTCCCGCTACACATAAAGGCCCTTTGACCAGGAATTCTGTCGGTCACTGGGCCTTTCTTTTTGATCGGATGCCACCCAGCTCTGCTCTAGACTCCGGTCTAGGTCTGAGTTTCGGGCAATGCTTCGTTGCGCGTCCATTCGGTCCCGCGTCTCGCAACATATCGGTGAAGGACGGCCAGGAACTTGCCGAGCGACCACTGGGACACGTGTGAGCGGGATTTCCTTACGGATGGGCCAAATGCGACTCCTGCCAGAGTGGGCCGCGCAGTCCGGTTTCGAGGAGGAGGTCCCGTAGGAGTTTCCCCTAGGACGCTCCCGCAGGGGTGGCGGCACCTCAACACATCGACCCCTGAAATCTACATCGCCAGGGGCCAGTGAGAGGGCGGTCGAGAGCAGGGTGTAGGGGAGCGCCGACGGGTGGCTATTCGTAGATTTCGACCTGACCGGCGAATTCCAGCTCGACCTGGGCGACGCCCTCGTACAGCGTGATTTCACCCATCGTGCACAAAGTCGTTCCGTGCGGGATGGGCTCCACGCCGCCGATGTCCCAGAGCACGATTTGGAATCGCCCGGTATCCGGGTAGTCGCGCCCAAGATTCAGGAAGACATCGTCGTTGGAGTCGCCGCTACCGGCTAGCGGTCCGCACACATGCTGAGTCATGCCGGCATAGTTGCCAGCCTCGTTCCCCGCGAAACCGCCCCCGGGCTGGTTCTCCATGGTGGAGGCGTCGACCAGCGACCCGGCAGTGCCGTCCGAGCAAAGGCCGTCCTCGCTCAGAAGAGCGATGGCCTCTCGTCCGATGTACTGCGTCCAAGAGTCGCAGGTCTCAGGGCACGAAGCTGTCGCCCTTCGCGAACCGGGCGACCGCGCGGTAAGCGGTGGCGCGGTAGGCGACGAGGTCGTGGAAGCTCGGCTCGAGCATGGTGAAGTCGCCGCTTTCTTCGCGGCGGAAGTGCGGCTGTCCGATTCGCACGTAGAAGCGGGTGTCGCCGCTCTCGGTGACGGATTGCTGTGGCTCCGAGGCGATGACACGTGACAGGGAGTGTTGGGTGTGAAGTGCCATGGGACTTGACCTCCTGTGATCGGGCGGATCCTCGTGATTTGCGCTCACTACGAGGTGCGCCGCGCACGCCCGTTGCGCGATTGGACCCTGCAAGGCGTTCCTGCGCCGTATCCGCATAAATCGTTTGACGGAGCAAAGAGAAATCAAGTCACTCCGCTTGGCTGTCCGGGTGATCCGCGGGCTTGTCGTGAGTCGGCGCGCGCATCAGCGGTCCGCTGTCTGCTCGGTTCGCGGGTAGCCCCTGAGCACTGGGGCGTGCGTTCCACCTTCACCGCCTTGCGACGAAAAACTGGAGGGGCTGCGCGGAGCATGATCGCGACGCGGCGGCTCGAGCGCTGCGATGAGCGCATTCTTGGCGCGTGCTTCTGTCATCGCGCGCTGGGACCGGGCTTCCAGAGGCTGCTGAGGAGGTACGCGGATCTGCTTTGCCGCCAATCCGTCATAGGAGAAACCATAGAAACTCTTGACATCATCGGTTCAAAAAAGTGTAACTTTGTTACAGGCTCGGGATGGCCCCGAGACTGCAACCCGAGGGGAGGAGGGCGCCCATGACACCCAAGAAGGACTACAGGCATGCTCCTGATCGTGGCGTCGCGACCGATGCTAGGCGTGAGCTCATCGGACCAACCACTCCGGCTCCGTCGGATGTGGTCGCGAGGCTCCGGGCGATGTTGCCTGGCCTGACCCCGGCGGAGGGCCGGATCGGGCGGGTCCTGCTGTCTGACACCACGGCGGCGTCGGCTCTGACAGTCAACGAACTCGCCGAATGCGCGTCGACGAGCACCGCGAGCGTGGTCCGCACCGCGCGGCGTCTCGGTTTTGACGGATACCCGCAGCTCCGGCTCGCGCTGGCTGCGCAGGGCGGTGCGAACCACGACGGTGGTGTCCCGGTGGGCGCCGACATCGCCGACGGCGACCGGATCGGCGTGGTGTTGACCAAGCTGGCCGCGTTCGAGTCTGAACAGCTCCGCGCTACCGCCGAACTCGTCGATCCCGTCGCCCTGGAGAAAGTGATCAATTTGATCCGGGCCGCTCGCCGGATCGACGTGTATGGCATCGGCGCGTCTGGCCTGGTCGCGGAGGATCTAACTGCGAAATTGAACCGGGTCGGACTGGTCGCCCGGGCATACACCGAACACGACGCGGCAATGGTCAGCGCTTCGCTGCTCGGCCCCGCCGACCTGGCCATCGGCGTTTCCCACTCGGGAGAGAACCCCGGCACCGTCGCCCCACTGCAATCGGCCCGGTCGACCGGCGCCGGCACGGCGGCCATCACTGGCGCCGCCCGCTCCCGATTGGCGGCCCACGGCGAACACGTCTTGGTCACCGCGGGTCGAGAGTTTGGCTTCCGTTCCGCAGCGATGGCCAGCCGCACTGGGCAGCTCCTGCTCGTCGACGCCATCTTTGTCGGCGTCGCACAAACGCTGCCCGGGGCCCGAGCCGCGCTGGAACGCACCTACGCCGCCGTGACCTCTCATCCGGGACGAAACAAACAACCATGAATAGCTTCAACAACACCAGGAACAGGGACAACACCATGGCACTCGCCACATTGGGCACCGAGACCGCGAATGACCGCACCACTGACTTGGACACGATGTCCGTCGCGGACCTGCTCACCGTGATGAACCAAGAGGACCGCACAGTCCCGGTTGCGGTGGCGGCGGCACTACCGGCGATCGAGAACGCAGTAAATGCGATTGTGGGCGCCCGCCGCCGCGGCGGACGGCTGATCTACCTAGGTGCCGGCACCAGCGGCCGACTTGGGGTGCTGGACGCCGTCGAATGCCCACCGACGTTCGGTACCGACCCCGGGGAAGTCCTCGGGCTTATCGCCGGCGGGGAGCGTGCGTTCCTCCAGGCCGTCGAAGGTGCCGAAGATGATCCCGACCTCGCGGTGAACGACCTGCGGGCAGTCGGACTTACCGTCGCTGACGTGGTCGTCGGCATCGCCGCCAGCGGCCGAACCCCCTATGTCATCGGCGGTCTGGACCATGCCCGAAGCGTTGGGGCGGCCACCGTCTCCGTCGCCTGCAATCTCGGCGCGGAGATCAGCAGACACGCCGATGTCGCCATCGAGGTCGACACCGGACCCGAGGTCCTGACCGGCTCTACCCGGCTGAAGGCAGGGTCGGCGCAAAAGCTGGTGTGCAACATGCTCTCCACCGCCAGCATGATCCGCACCGGAAAGGTCTTCCACAACCTGATGGTCGACGTCCAACCCACGAACGCCAAATTGGTCGACCGGGCCCGCCGCATCGTCAGCGACGCCACCGGGGCGGATCCGGATACCGCCGCCGCTGCAATCGATCAGGCCGGCGGACATGCCAAGACCGCCGTGATCATGCTGCTCACCGACACTGATTTCCCCACGGCCACCGCTCGCCTCGAACAGGCTCACGGCGACGTCCGCACCGCCATCACGTCACCCTGAGCGAACCGTCACCCGCTGCCGCGGGTCGCATCGTGTGGCACGGGCGTGCATCGCTGACGACCATAACAACTCTCGATTCGTCTGCAGTTCCCCGCACGTCACACTCCAGGAGATACAGCCATGCCCGAAAACATCCTCAGCCCCCTGCGCGGCACCGTGGTTTCGCTCGGCGATGTTCCCGACCCCGTGCTCGCCCAGGAAATCGTCGGCGGGGGAGTGGCATTCAACCCTCCCCGGAAATCGGCCCCGTGACGGCTCGTGCGCCGGTGAGTGGCAACCTCGTCCGGGTCGAGCCGCACGCCTTCGTCATCCAGTCCACGTCGGGGACCGGGATCCTGGTCCACCTTGGCATCGACACGGTTCACATGAATGGCGAGGGCTTCGAGGTGTTGGCCACCGAAGGGTCCACCGTTCGCGGGAGGTGTGGCGTTTGGACCTGCTTATAGCGCTGTGGCCGCAGTGGGGCAGGGATCCACCAGTGCGATGGATGGAGCGAGGATAGGCCATCTTTCCAATGGCTGAGGATGTGCTCGGCCACCCGGGTGACCAGTTCAGAATTAAGCGCCGCCAATTCCAAACCGGACACCCATCGAGTAATACTCACGCGGGGCCGGTCTGCTAGCGCCCGATGTTCGTGCGGCGGGTGCTGCCGGTGATGGCGGAATTCATGCTGTTCTGCATCTTGTTCTTCGCCTGCTCGGCCTGTTCTTTCATCTTCGGGGCTCCTTCCTCGGCTTTGACGAGGTAGGACTCCCAGCGGGCCTGCATGGGCTTGATCAGGCCGCCGCCAGCGCCCAAGATGATAATAACGCCTGCGATGATGGCGAGCACGGCGATCAGGATCGGGGTAGTCACGGTGGTGGCGACTTCGATTTGGTTCAGGGCGGCCGTCACACCAAGGAACAGGGTGAAGATGCTGGCGATGTTGGCGAGGACCTTGCCTTAGGACAGCCCGCCGAGGGTGCCCTGGATGAGGGTCTTCACGCCCGCGGCAACGGCCCCGGCGATGACGATGATGATGATTGCCACGATGATCTTCGGCAGGAAAGCGATGATCCCGGCGAGCAGATCACTGACCGGGTTGGGCCCGAATACTCCGAATGCGAACTGTAAAACGAACAACACCAGCGTGTACTACAGAATCTTTGCGATGATGTCCGTCGCGTCCATGGACGAGCTGGCCAAGGCCTTTTTCACACCGCCGCGCTCCACAACGCGGTCAAAGTCCACCTTTTCGAGCAGCTTCGCCAGCGCCTTGGAGATCAGCTTCGCCACGATCAAGCCGACGATCAAAATGACCAGGAACAACAGAAGCTTCGGGACAAAGTCCATGAGAGTAGCCAGCCCAACTGCAAGGGCGCTGGTGAATTCGTTTTGCATGTCAACCTCCAGGGTTGGGTCGCGCCGATTGGTCGGCAGGGTCACTTCGTGTGTTGCGCCTGTCCTAAGTTAAGGGGCGCGTTACGATGCGAACCGAGCGCAAGAGTGCCACACCTCAAAGACGCAGCTACCGGCCGTTTCGTCACGCTCGGCGGAAAATGGCCGTACTTCTAGCCGATGCTGGCAACCGTCACAGAGGTGGTGTTGATGGGGGCAAGCGCCAAAATGGCGGGATTCGCGGCGATCGTGTCATGCACGCGTCGGCACACCTCGGTGGATGACGCTGCGTCGGCGACGCCGATTCTCGCGGTCACGCTCAGCCTGGCCATTCCCGTCGTCACGGTAACTAGTTTCGGTGCCTTTTCCCGCTGCGTAAGGGCATCGACAACAGACCCGACAATCGTGACGACGATCGGCGTGGTCGGGTACAAGGCTGTCACCCCCGGGACAGACCTTACGATAGCTTCGAGATTCTCTGCGAGCTCGGCGGCATCCGTCATGGTGTTGCTTCTTCTTCGCCGTGCTCTGGCTTAATGAGGTAGATGTCGCGAATGATCACGTCGATGCCCGCGATGGCGAGCTCGGTGTGGGTGCGTAGCGCGCCGACGAGCGTGTCTCGCAACTTGTCGGCAAGGGCGGGAATGTTCTCACCCTTGTAGACGCTGGCATCGACCGTGACCGTGATCGGAGCTCCCAGCGCAGTGAGGTCCCCGTCGAGCCGGCATCGACCCACGATGAGGTTGTCGACGGTATCGCTTGCCGCGCGAACGAGTCCGCGGACAGCTCCCTCGGTGACGAAAAGTTGCGGGTTCGGCGACGGGTGCGAGATGGGGATGTCACGCCCGGACCGGACGTCGAGCACGATCCTGTCCAGGATGGCGGTGACCCAGTTGTCGTCTCGGGCCGGTTGCTCTTCTGCCTCATCCCGGAGCAGCGTGCTCATTGCGCCGCGCAGGCGCTTAGGGGAGGCCATCGCCATCTGGCACGCAGTCGATGTGTCGATCGACGGGTCGGTGGGCATCTTGCCTCGGTCGAGGTAGTCGCTGAGTTCGTCAATGGTGTGGCCATCAAGGAGGTCAGGTTCATCATTTGACACGTACCAGGCCGGGGGGGGGCGGACGTTTCCGAGTCGTCACCGCCAGGCCTCCATCTCGCGAATCAAAGTTTTGCGGGCGCGAGCAAGCAGCCCGCGAACGGTAGAAAGGGGCAAGTCGAGTTCCTCAGCGATCTCGGAATAACGGTAGTCCCCAAACTCTCTCAGCTCCCAGCATCGTCGTTGATCCTCCGGAAGGGCGGACAAGACTTGGGAGAGTGCCTCGTTACACGAACGCGCCTCCCTTATCTGCGTCGGTGAATGGTCCTCCGATGCAGGCACGCCGACGTCGTCGAGGTTGGAGTTCTGCCGCCGTGCGCGGATTCGATCAATGCTCTTGTGGCTGGCGATGCGCATCAGCCAACTTTTTACCAGCGCAGAATCTTTCAAGGTCGATAGCTTCGCCCATGCCGTGATGAACGTGTCCTGTACGACATCGTCTGCATCGTGGCTGCAGCCCAGGATGCGGGTCGCGTAGGCGCGTACCTACGGGCCGTACCGTCGCACAATCACTTCGAATGCTCGAACGTCTCCGTCAACAGCGCGGTCCACCAAGGTGCGGTCGTCGGCGTGGGCCAGCAGTGCCCTGCTCTTGCTATCTGGAATGGTTGCCCCTCGATTCGCTGGGAACTGTAGCACCGGGTGTGACGAACGCGTCGTGGCATGCGTCTACATAATAACTAGTGCAAATACGCCCCGTTCAGGGGCCACGAACAAGGAGCCTCCCATGGCAGATCTCACCAGACCTACTCTTTCCACCGCACCGAACTCCGCCTCGACGACCCCCGGCCGCGGCAAGACCGTGATCAACGACGCTGTGGTGGCAAAGATCGCCGGCATTGCAGCCCGTGAGGTCAGCGGTGTGCACGCCCTTGGCGGCGGAGCCGCCCGGGCGCTCGGTGCCATCCGCGATGCCCTGAACACCTCGGACGTGAGCCAGGGCATCAACGTGGAGGTCGGAGAAACTCAGGTCGCGGCCGACGTAACCATTGTCGCGGAGTACCCCGTGGCCCTGCAGGATGTGGCCGAGCGGGTGCGGTCTGCCGTGATCCGTGTGATCGAAGACCTGGTTGGAATGGAGGTCACCGAGGTGAACGTGAACATCAACGACGTGTATCTGCCGGCCAACGACAAGGACGAGAAGTCCGAGGCTCGGGTTCAGTGAGCACTTTGGCGAAAACGGGGGCCGTGTTCGGAGCCGTGCTTGCTCTGACGTGGCTGGTCCTTGGCTTTTGGCCATTCGCGTTCGTGGCCGCGGCCATGGCGGTCGGCGCGATCGTCGGGCGGATTATGGACGGAAAGCTGAGCGTTGCGAACCTGGTTGACGCATTCCGGGGCAAGCGTTCGTCGTCATGACAACCCTAAGTTCCGAAACAGCGGCCCGTCATACGCTCTCGCCGACGACGCTCAAAAACGGCTGGACCACCGTCTCGACCCGAGCTTTGAATCGGCTAGTGTGTGCGGTCGCGGCGGACGCTCTGGGCGTTGACCCCTCGGCGGTCGGTGCCGAGCTCACCGATGATCAGGGCAACCTCGCCCTCACGGTCAGCGCCCCCATCCGGGTCGTTGCGCTCACCCGTGTGCACCGGGATCCCTCCATCGTGACTCGCACCGGGGGCACGATTCTGGAGCGGGCCGAGCACGCCAGGCAGCACATTCATTACCAGGTGGGCGAGTTGACCGGTTCTACCCTGTCCCGGGTGACCGTGCGGCTCACCGATGCCGACATTCGACCAGAGGACCGCGTGCAATGACCAAGTATCGTTCCACCTACCAACGGATCAGCCGTCGCGAGCTCTACTCGCCGCGTTCGGTCGCAGCGATCACTCTCGCCATCCTGGCCATCGCCGCCTGCCTCTGGCTCATGATCGAGATCGTGCTGAACCTGCTCGGCCGGCCGGGGCTCCTCACGGCCCCCGCGGGTATGGCGGGCGCGGTCGCGGGCGCCTCCTCTGCACCGCCCGTGCTCGTGGGCGGGCTGGGCCTCACCGGCGCCCTCATCGGGCTGCTTCTCCTTGTCGTGGCCGTCACTCCTGGCCGGCGATCTCGCCATCTGCTCGAGACCGACCGGGCCGCGACCATCGTCGACAACGAGGTGATCGCATCCGCGTTGGCTCGTGAAGCGGCCCGCGTTGCTGGGTTGACCCCAGATAACGCGCGGGTCACCGTGACCCCCCGTAGCGCAACCGTGCACCTCACTCCTACTTCTGGAACTGCGATCGATCAGCAGGCGGTGCTCACGGCCGTGCGCGAACAGATTGAGGCTTTTAGATTGCTGCGTTCCCTTCACGCGAAAGTCATTGTTGTCTCCACGGGGAGGGTGGGGGGATGAACTCCACCAATCGCATCCTCAACCGCGTCTTTGTTTTCCTGGTCGGAATCCTCGTCTTGATCGGTGGCGCGACCCTGGTCCTGGTGGCACTTGTTCCGCTCGTCCGCGACAGCTGGACGAACGCAACTCGTGTCGGCATCGATAAGGCAAACCGGTGGCTGCAGGCCACCCCATTGCCCGAATCCCTGGTCCCGGTCAACGGCAGCTGGTTATGGCTCATCGTCCTCGTCGCTGGAGCGCTGCTCATCGCGGTGCTGGTCACCTTCAGCCTGCGTCAAGGCCACGGCCACACCGGCCGACTCGTCACGCTGAACGGAAGAACCAGCAGTGGCGCGGTTGCCATTGAGTCGAAAGTGGCCGAGCACGCCATCCAGGATGGTCTTACGAACCGACCGGAACTCGTTGCCTCCCACGTCTCCACCTATCGCGTCAAGAACCAGTCAGCGCTGAAGATCGCCATCACCTGCCGCCGAGGAGTCTCACCTCGGGAAGCCAGCCGGATTGTCGACGAGGTGCTCTTTTCTTTTGATAATCTCCTCGGCCTACAGCTCCCTGCCCTCGTGCAGATCAGCGGAGGCTTCCGCGCGCGAACGACCAAGGCCGCCCGTCTCCGCTGATAACTCACCGGCTCAAAGAAATCAGCAGGCGGCGGTCAGCCGTGCCGCCTCAACCGGCAACACCCGCTGCTTTTCGATAGAGAGTCACATCATGACGAACCAAAACGACGACCCGAGGACGAAATACATCACCGGCGGCAACCCAAAACAGGAACAGAGTCAACCCGGCCTGACCGAGGCGACTAAGCCCCGCCCGGATCGTGGCGAAGACACCTATCACGGCGCCGGAAAACTCGTCGGGAGGCGGGCACTCATCACAGGCGGCGACTCCGGCATCGGCCGGGCCGTGGCCATCGCCTACGCCAAAGATGGTGCCGATATTGCGATCTCCTACCTGCCTGACGAACAGACGGATGCCGAATTCACGGAAGAGCAGATCCGGGCCGCCGGCCGCACCGTCCTGCTCATCCCGGGCGACATCCGCGAGGAAACCCGCTGCGTCAATCTCGTAAAGGATACCGTGGCAACCCTCGGCGGCTTGGATATCCTGGTGCTCAACGCCGCCTACCAAAAAAACCGGAACGGTCCAGAAAACCTGTCCACGACAGAATTCGACCGGGTCTTCAAAACCAATCTTTAAGCGACTCTGTGGATCGCGCGCACCGCCATCCCGCACCTCTGGCCGGGAGCATCGATCATCTCCACGTCATCAATCCCGGCATCGAGCCCCGCACAGGCGTTGATCGACTATGCCATGACCAAAGCCGCACTCGTAGCGTTCACACAGGCGCTCGCCCAAGAATTAGGCCCAGCCGGGGTTCGGGTCAACGCAGTCGCGCACGGGCCAATCTGGACGCCGCTCATCCCCGCAGTTCCATGGCCAGACAAGCTGTCCACTTTCGGTCGGGAAACCCCACTGGGCCAGGCAGGACAAACAGCCGAACTCGCCGCCGCCTACGTTTTCCTAGCCTCACCCGAAGCGTTCTACATTTCAGGCGCAGTAGTGCCCATCACGGGCGGCCGCAGCTTCTAAAAGTCGAGCGAAAACTCGGACCCTGTGGCGCACGCGTTACACGCAATTCTACGAAAGAGCCCAGCCGTATTCCTGCTTCTGCCGAGGATCGCGGAAATTGTGCGGATAGCCACGTCAGCGAGATTGATTCAGCGAACACGGGATTACGCAGTTTTTTTGAGGCTCCTGACTCTTCTGTGGGTCGGCTCCGGCCAGCTATTGTCGCTCCGAACACTTCGGCCACCGCCGTCCTCGCGATAGGTACGGTCGCACAGGCGTTACCCGCCACATACGGCGCACCCGTGTGGTTCCGACAGGGTCGTGGCCTGCCTGGCTCCGTTACCGAGGGACTTCAACTTACGGTTTCAAAATAACTACATCAGCTGCAAAGTGGTCCACTCGTTTGAGTGCATCAGAGCCACACCTGATCTCCCCGGTAACCAGTGCGCAGCAGCGCAGCAGAGATTTCAGCCTGGGGATTGTCGAAACATGTCGTCAACAACGCAGATAAGAGGTGAAAGTAATTACCTCTTGACTCCTAAGACTGTGAAAGCTATTTTCATATCACGACATAATTTTGTAGCCCGGGTTCTCCATCCCGCTAGGAGCCCCGTGCAACCCCGCACTTTGCTCGAAAGGACATCAGTCATGGCCGACTCACGAGTCATCGCAGACCAGTTGCTCATTGGTCTGGGCGGCGCCGAGAACATCATCGACGTCGAGAAATGTATGACCCGATTGCGTGTCGGCGTCCGTGACCAGGATCGAGTCGATGTCGCCGCACTGCGTGCGATCGCCGGGGTGCTCGCCGCGCTGCCCGGCGATAACTGCCAGATCGTGCTGGGCCCGGGTCTGGTCGACCGGGTGGCCATCGACGTGGAGTCGGCCCTCAGCGCCGCCCGCGCGGAAGGGTCGGCTGCCTCCTCGGCCGCTCAGCTGGCCGACAAAGGTGCGGCCATCCGGCAACAGAACAAGCAGCGCAACAACACCCCGGTCAAGAACGCTCTGAGGCGCATCTCCAACATCTTCGTCCCACTGATCCCCGCGCTGATCGCCTGCGGACTCATCGCCGGCATCAACGGAATCCTGACCAACCTGGCCACAAGCGGCCAGGTTCCGTGGTTGGCCACCCTGTCTCCGATCTTCAGCGTCATGGCCAGCGGGTTCTTCGCCCTACTCGCCGTGTTCGTTGCGATGAACGCTGCCAAAGAGTTCGGCGGCACACCCATCATCGGCGGCGTCATCGGGGGAATCATCGTGGCTCCTGGAGTTGCAAACATCGTCGTCTGGGGTCAGCAACTGGCCCCCGGCCAGGGAGGGGTTCTTGGCGCCATGGCCGCCGCCATCCTGGGCGCGTACGTCGAGCGGTGGGCCCGCAGATGGGCGCCCGACGTGCTCGCCTTGTTCATCGTGCCCACGTTGACCGTGCTGATCGCCGGCCTCGCCGCCCTGTTCCTCCTGATGCCGGCCGCCGGCTGGGTGTCTATCCAGATCGGTATCGGCGCCACCTGGCTGCTGAGCACTGCGGGTGTCTTCGCTGGCTTCGTCCTCGGCGGGCTGTTCCTGCCGTTGGTGATGACCGGGTTGCACCAAACACTCACCCCAATCCACACCACCCTGATCGAACAGGTCGGTTACACCACCCTGCTGCCGGTCCTGGCCATGGGCGGCGCCGGCCAAATCGGTGCCGCTATCGCCGTGTTCTTCAGGCTCCGCCGCAACACCAGCATCGGACGTACCATCAAGAGTGCACTGCCCGCAGGATTCCTCGGCGTTGGCGAGCCACTCATCTACGGCGTCACCCTGCCGCTGGGCCGTCCCTTCATCACCGCCTGCATCGGCGGCGCATTCGGCGGCGCAGTAATCGGCCTATTCGATCAGCTCGGCTACACCGTCGGCGCGATCGCCATCGGCGCCAGTGACGTCTCGCTGTTCCCACTGCTCCAGGGCAGCCAGGGCTGGGGCGCCGCCGCACTTGGCTACGCTTGCGGCTTGATCGTCGCCTACACCGTGGGATTCTTCGCCACCTGGTTCTTCGGGTTCACCCGCGACCAGCTGGTACGCCTGAACACCGAGGACACTATCGACGCAGGATTGGTGCCCGCCGACGAGACCCCGGCGGGGGCGGAAGACCCCGCCGATCAGATCCCCACCCTGGCCGGTGCCCACTACCGCTCCTAAACTCTCACCTCTAGCCCTCTTCGGACGAGCAGGAGAGAAGATCGATGGCGCCTAGACCAGGCGGTGAAGCCGACAAACTAGGCAACAAGAACCGGCATGTGCGGTATGACGTTCGGGACGTGCTCGCCTGGGTCCAGGAGCACCGGCTTGTTTAGGCCGGAGCTTTCTTCCGGTGAGCTGGGCGCCATAATTGTAGAAATTCTTCCGAGCGGCTGGCGGAAGCGGCGGCACCTGGCGAGTAGCCCGAGTTGGTAGCGCTAGTCCAGGCACCTGGTAGCGGNCCTGGTAGCGGAGTACTGACGAGGTGGTAGCGGCCCGGGCTTTGTGCCCGGGCCGCCTCCGGTTTTACTCCCAGTAGGTCTCGTGGGCGCGTGCTTGGTCGTTGCGGTGCCGGCGCATGTCGATCTGGCCGAGGTTGATGATCCGGGCGTTGTTGGCGAGGAGGCAAACCGCGTTGGCGAGATAATCGATTTCCCAGGCTGGTCCCTTGATGGACCGGTGAGCATGCCAGAACAAGCGTTCGGCATCGAGGATGTTGGCGTCCTGATGAACTCCGCTTATCCGTGGGCCCGACCGGCAGTCGGCGTGGAGCTTCGCGATGGAGTCGGAGAAATCGATGCCGGTGCCCTTCTCGAGGTGTATCTGTACTCCCAAACGGCCTCAGCGACCGCACGCTCCCAAACGGGAACCGTCGCCACCAAGCATGGCTTGGTCGTCCGTACCGCACTGCTCGAAGACGCCAAGGGCGAGATTCTAGTGGCCGGGCAACTCGGACAAGGCACGCCCGGTGGGCTTGATGGCGCCTTCCAACAGCTAGGGAGGACGACAAGCGGCGCCGTCGTGGACTCGGTCGGCAAGATGCTCGAGTATCCCCTCGACCGCGTCGCGATTCAAGGCGCGCCGACGAAGGCTCAGCTGCGCCCGACGATATTCCTGCTTCTCAGCATCCTGCTCGCGGTCGCTGTCGGATCCGTACCCCGATTGATCCGGAAGACGCGCGAACGCCGCCGCCTCCGCGCCTGAGAACAGTCAGCGCCTTGACTCGGAGGCGCGCTGTGGCCGAATTGTGTTTCCAACACCTACGAAATCGAGATAACTCATGCAATACAACCCAGGACGCAATCATCACGCGCGAACATCGACCCCTTTGCACGCAACGTCGGCTCGCGGACGAACCTGGCGTCAATATCTTCATCACGCAGCGCATCTCGGCCTGATGATCGTTTTGATGTACGTAGGAATGTTCACCCTCGACCCGGTGTACGACCTCATCATGCACGCCGCTGGAGCGAGCGATCCGTGGAGCCAGCTACCGATCTTGTCGAACTTCGTCATGGCTTCCAACATGACCATACCGATGGTCACCTACATGATCCTTAAACGTCACCGCCGGCGAGTGATCGGGGAGATGTCGACAGCAATGTTCATTCCTGCCGTCATCCTCCTCGGCCCATACCTTTATGGACTGATCACGACGGAGACTATGATGTCTCTCAGCCACTCCGCCATGATCCCGCTCATGACCGCCGTAACGATATATCGAATCTGCAGGAATGGCGCCTCCCCTGATTCAGGCCGGCCGACATCCGCTGACACGTCTATGTCGGCAGCTGTGTATCGCCGGTTCGGCGGACCGGACATTGTTCACGTCGAGAATGTTGCAAGGCCGTCGCCCCGTCGGAACGAGGTGCTCGTCAGAGTCGAGGCAAGTACGGTGAGCGCCGCCGACCGCCGAGCCCGTAGCCGGGACGTGCCAAAGGGGCTGGGGTTGCTCGCCGTCGTCGGCGTCGGCTTATTCTGGCCGCGACCTCAGGTCCTGGGAATGGATATTGCCGGGGTCATCGAAGCCATCGGCTCCAGATCGATATGGATCAAACGTGATTGAAAATTATGATTCGCCAGTCGTATTCAGCAAGACGCTAACTGGACAGCCCTAGCAATCGGTGTCATCTCAGCTGGCGCACTCGTCGACCGCTACGTCATTCCTCGGCGTGACGCCCGGAACAAGACCGGCTACCAACGAGAAGTTAGCGTCACTCGCGTGAACCGCCTGATGAAGGATCTACGAACACGACGAGTAGACCTCCCCACCTCGGTACTCGTAAACCACGGAGGGGTCAGAATTCAAACGACGCCACGGGGTCAGTATTCACCAGGCATTGACAATTCCTAACTCATGCCACTCATGCCACTCGTGCTGAGGCGATCGCATCGCGCAGTTGCTCCAGCGTTGGGGCACCGGCCAATCCCGTGGGGGTTGTGTAGATGCGGCAGGCCAGCCCCACCGAAGCCGATAGGTCGGGAAAGAGGTCTGTTCCGCCCGCCAGTATGCTCGGAGAACCTCGAAAACCGATTGTCTCTGCGTCTTCCAGATTCTCGACCAACTGCCGGGTCACGATGATGCCGGGGCATGCAGCCGCGATCAACGCCAGCCGCTCAGCAGCGATTTTCCAGTTCGGGCAGCCATCGAAGTACTGCAACGCAATATCCATGCCTTTACCGTAAACGTTGCACCGCAGTGCAAGGTCAAATGCTGGAATGGAAGTATGCAGATTAAAGACCTGGCCATCGCGAGCGGCGTAACCGCACAGACCATTCGGTTTTACGAGCGGCGCAGCCTGTTGGATCCCGCCGAACGTGGGGGGAACGGTTACCGCCGGTACAACGAAGCGGCCCTATCGCGCCTGCGATTCATTCGGTCTGCCCAGACGGCTGGTCTGACATTGGCCGAAATTGGCAGCATCATCACTGTTAGAGAAGCTGGTGAGGTGCCGTGCGAACACGTCTCCAACCTTCTCGCAAAAAAACTTGCGGATGTGCACCGCCGCCAACAAGAACTTGTACTTCTTGAAACAGAACTGCAACACATCATCGACGCGAGCCAGCATGTCAACCCAGGCGACTGCGAAGCGGGCAGTGTCTGCCACGTCATCACCCAAGCTCGCCATTAGCGCGCAACGTTCATTCACGCCATTGAGCGAAGCGAATTCACCGCCATATGGTCAAGTCCAAATGTGTGGTGTAACGCGTCTGCCGCGTGATTCTTGGATTTCTAGGCGCTGAGGGCGCCGAGTTCGGTTGCGGGTTCCTCCTTCTCGG
>NZ_SOHB01000032.1:0-82253 GCF_004403055.1 Cryobacterium sp. TMT1-19 | reverse complement strand
CACCACAGCATCGACACCTCGGGCTGGAACATCCGCATGATCCGGGGCACACCCCAAGTCCGGGCACCCTACTGCTACGACCCCACCCGCACCTGGCGGTCTGGGGGAGGGAACCGGTTGGGGGCTCGACAGGCTCAACCAACGTTGGCGTGATTTTTCGGGATCGGGTCACCAAATGGCTCAGACACGGACGTTGGTTAGAGCCTCCGGAATCAAGTCACAGGTGCGTTCCGGGACAGAAAAACCCCCGCACCCAGTGAGAAAAACCGGGATGCGGAGGAACGAGAAGCGCGGAGACGGTGGGATTTGAACCCACGGTACCCCGTGAAGGGTACTCCACCTTAGCAGGGTGGTGCACTAAGCCGTACTATGCGACGTCTCCTTGGTGTCTGCAGCGCAAACACACGTAGATAAGCATAACGGTATTGACGGCATCCGCACGAACCAAGGACTGCGGGCGCCGCCCGGAGGCTACTGGTCCTCGAGCGACCGGCCTGCAGAGCAGGTGACGTCTCCGGCGGTCTGGCCCTGGACTGAATCGGAAAGCACTGCGGTCGGGGGCGTCGCGGCCGGATCCGGGACCGGTGCGGCCGGATCGGTCGTGGCATCGGGATCCGGGATCGCAGCCGGGTCCTCCGCAGCCGGGTCTTCGGCCAGTTGGAGCGAGTCGTCATCTTCGACGGCGGTGAACAGGTCGTCGAAGTCCGGCTGGATCGGTTCCACGCCGCCGTCAACATTGCCGGTCGGGGCCTGCACGAAGACCACCTTGCTGAGGTCGATGTCCTTCAGGGCCACGGCGATCGACGCCAGGGTGGAGACGTCGTTGAGACTCGTGGACAGGTTCATGTTGGCCGTGACGGCCTTGGCCAGCGAGTACACCTTGACGGGATCGGAGAGTGTGGACGCACTCTTCACGGTTCGCACGAGGGAGGACAGGAACACCTGCTGGTTGCTGATCCGCGTCAGGTCGCTGCCGTCGCCGACGCCGTGGCGGGTGCGCAGGAACTGCAGCGCCTCCAGACCCTCGAGCGTGTGCATTCCGGCCGGAAGGTAGGTGTTCGTGTACTCGTCTTCGATGTCTTCGGCGACACAGACCGGCACGCCGCCGACGGCCGTCGACATGGCCATGACGCCGTCGAACTGCACCTCTGCCGCATAGGGGATGCTCAAACCGGTGAGCTTCTCGACCGTGAGCACGGTGCAAGCCAGGCCACCGTAGGTGAGCGTGGTGTTGATTTTCTGGCTGCTCATCGCGTCGAAGGTGCCGCCGGCAGGGTCCGGGCACTCGGGGATGGGAACATACATGTCCCGGGGGAAGCTGATCACGGAGGCGTTGGTGTGGTCTTCGGAGATGTGCAGCAGCATGGTGACATCGTTGAGGTCGCCGGTGGAATCCTCCGGCCCGAACGAGGCATCCTGCCCCTTTCGGCTGTCGCTGCCGACAATCAGCAGGTTCACGCCGCCCGGGATCGCATCAATCTTGGGGGCGGGACCCTCGGTCTCGTTGGCCAGGGGCACGCTCTCCTGCACACTCGACGCGACATCGTAGGTCGCGATCGCGGCGACGGATGCGCCACTCACGAGCAGCACGGCCAGTGACGCGGCGAGCACCTTGGCCAAGGTCACGAACGGGTTGGAGCGGCGCAGCCGGCCATGGCGGGCGATGGTACTGAGCTTCTTCGATCGTGTCGAGCGGGGGCGTAATTCGTCGCTCACTCAGGTCCCTTCGTTAGTGCAGGCCGTGCAGAATCGAGGTGCGGAGGGCGTGGGATTCGAACCCACGAGACATCTCTGCCCACCAGTTTTCAAGACTGGCTCCATCGGCCGCTCGGACAGCCCTCCCGGTTCGCTGCCCGCGGCGCTGGTGGAACACGCGGTCGCGGACTATCGAATACCGACCGATTCTAGCCGCTTGCAGACTCACCACAGTGCCAGAGGATGCTGGCAGCGGGCTGGGCACCGCCTAAAGGCTGCTTAGAACGAGCGCGAGCCCATCTTCGTGAACGGCGCCGGTAATCTCGCCGGCCGCCGCGAGCACCTCGTGCGGAGCCTGCCCCATGGCCACTCCCCGACCCTGAACCGACGCCCACTGCAGCATCTCGATGTCGTTGCGCCCGTCGCCGACGGCCATCACGCGGCTCCGCGGAATCCCGAACTCGGCGCGCACCCGCTCCATGGCGGTGGCCTTGTTCACGCCGTCGGGGGCGATATCGAGCCAGGCAGTCCAGCCGATCGCGTAGCTCACCCGGTTCAGCCCCATCCGGTCGACGATCTGAAGAAAATCCTCCATATCGTGGTCAGGCGAGATGACGACCACCCGGGTGGCGTCCTGGCGCAGCAGATCGTCGAACTCGACGTGCTCGCTATCCAGCCCGATCGTGGCATCCGGGAACGGCTCCGTGTAGCGGTAGAAGCCGCGCTCGTCTTCGACGGCATACCTGGCACCGACCAGGTGCGAGCGGATCTGCAGCAACACATCGGTCGGATCGAAGGTCTCGACCCATTCGCGCCGGTACCCGGCGGGGGAAGCCGGGTCGCGGTGCAGGGTGATCGCACCGTTCGAGCAGACCACGAAGCGCGGGGTGATGTCCAGGCGCTCGAGCACGGGGAGCGTGGTGGCGGACGAGCGCCCGGTGGCGAGCATGACCTCATGACCGGCCGCGGCGAGCCGCCGCACCTGGTCGAGGACGCCGTCGCTGATCGTGCCGTTCTCGTGCATGGTGGTGCCGTCGATGTCGAGGGCCACCAGCCAGGGGGCATCCGTCGGCGTCGTCATGCGCCCACCGGCCGAATGACGTCGAGGCCGCCCAGCCAGGGGCGCAGCGCCTCGGGGATGAGTACCGAGCCATCCGCCTGTTGGTGCGTTTCGAGCAGGGCCACAATCCAGCGGGTCGTCGCCAGGGTGCCGTTGAGGGTCGCGACCGGCGCGGTCTTCCCCGACTCAGTGCGGTAACGGATATCGAGCCGGCGCGCCTGGTAGGTCGTGCAGTTGCTCGTGCTGGTCAGTTCGCGGTAGGCGTTCTGGGTGGGGACCCACGCCTCGATGTCGAACTTGCGGGCGGCGCTGGAGCCGAGGTCGCCGGCGGCCACGTCGATGACGCGGTAGCTGAGGCCGAGCGCCTGGAGCATGTCCTCCTGCAGGGCGACGAGGCGGTCGTGCTCGGCCTCGGCATTCTCCGGCAGCACGTAGGTGAACATCTCCAGCTTGTTGAACTGGTGCACCCGGATGATGCCGCGGGTGTCCTTGCCGCCCGAACCGGCCTCGCGCCGGTAGCAAGTGGACCAGCCGGCGTAGCGGAGCGGTCCGCCGGACAGGTCCAGGATCTCGTCCGAGTGGTAGCCGGCGAGCGCGACCTCGCTGGTGCCGGTGAGGTAAAGGTCGTCGGCGGGGAGGAAGTAGACCTCGTCGGCGTGCTCGCCGAGGAACCCGGTGCCGTCCATGATCTCGGGCCGCACCAGGGTGGGCGTGATCAGGGGGATGAAGCCGGCCGCCAGCGCCCGGTCGAGCGCCATGTTCATCAGCGCGATCTCGAGGCGGGCGCCGATGCCGCGCAGGAAGTAGAACCGGGCGCCGGACACCTTGGCCCCTCGGGCCATGTCGATGGCGCCGAGCAGTTCGCCCAGCTCGAGGTGGTCGCGCGGCTCGAAGTCGAAGGCGGGCACGGCGCCGTGGGTGCGGAGGGTGACGAAGTTCTCTTCACCGCCGGCCGGTACGCCGTCGATGACGGGGTTCGCGAGGGTGCGCACGACCGCGGTGAACAGCGCCTCGGCCTCGCCCGAGGCGGCCGCGGCGGACTTGACGTCGGCAGCGAGGCTCTGCGCCTGGGCGACGAGGGCCTTCTTCTCCGCGGGAGGCGCGGAGGCCACCTGCTTGCCGAACTGGTTCTGGGCGGCACGCAGCGCCTCAAACGCCCGGATAGTGGCGCGACGCTCCGCGTCGGCGGCGAGCGCGTCGTCGACCGCCTCGACCGACGCACCGCGCGCTTTCTGCGAACGCTTGATAAGGTCAGGATTCTCTCGCAGCAGCACAGGATCAATCACCGAATTAGTCTACAAGCGCATGGTCCGGCACCTTGCTAGCCTTACCGCGTGGATACTCCCGATCAAGCGACAGTTGTTCGGCGGGCGGCAATCGTCTACAACCCCACCAAAGTCGACCTGGACCGCCTGCGGGCGAGCGTGGCCCGCGCGGAGACCGCGTCGGGCTGGGCCGGCTCGCTCTGGCTCCCGACCGCCGCGGACGACGCCGGCAGGCAGGCCGTCCGGCTCGCCCTGGCGCAGGGTGCGTCCCTGGTGCTCGTGGCGGGCGGCGACGGCACGATTCGCGCGATCGCCGACGTGCTCCGTGGCTCCGGTGTGCCCCTGGCCATCGTGCCCCTCGGCACCGGCAATCTGCTGGCCCGCAACCTGGGCCTGCCGCTGTCGAACCTTGACGAGGCCACCATGGTTGCCTTCACGGGCGGAAACAAGCCGATCGACGTGGGTGTGGCATCCGTGCGCACCGACGACGGCGCCCTGGCCGACCACGTCTTCCTCGTGATGGCGGGCATCGGCATCGACGCCCAGATGGTCGTGAGCACGCGGCCCGAACTGAAGCGGGCGGTGGGCTGGCTGGCCTACGTCGACGCCGTGGCGCGCGTGCTCCCCCGGGTCAAGCCGTTCCAGATCCGGTACAGCCTGAACGGGCGCCCGCACCGGCCGGCGCACGTGAGCACCATCCTGATCGGCAATTGCGGCCTGCTGCCGGGAAATATCCAGATTCTGCCGGATGCCCGCCTCGACGACGGCATCCTCGACATCGCCATGCTGCAGCCCAAGGGCGTGCTCGGCTGGCTCACAATCTGGCGCCGGGTGACGTGGGAGAACGGCGTTCTGCGCCGCTCGGCGGCCGGGCGTCGTATCATCGAGCGAACCGAATCGACCACTGCACGGGTGATGACGACGCTGCACGCCGCCGATATCCGGATCGTGCTGGTCGAGGCGCAGGAGTTCGAGGTGGACGGCGACGCGCTCGGCCCGGTGCGCTCGGTGTCCCTGCGCACCGACCCTGCCGCCCTCGTCCTGCGGGTTCCCGTCGCGGCCTGAGGGCTGGGCTGGGCTGGGCTGGGCCGGGCTGGGCCGGGCTGGGCTGGGCTGGGCTGGTCTGGTCTGGTGGGACCGTCAGACCGCGGGCTCGCCGAGCAGGCCGCGCAGCCAGGCGCGCGCACCGATGAAGACGTTGTCGTTGTAGCGCGAGGTGAACTCGATCGGCTGCTTGTCGGCCCGCGGGTACGAGCCGAGGAAGATCACCTGGGGGCTGAACCGGCGCAGGCCGAGCAGCGCGTCGGCCACGCGTTCGTCGTGGATATGACCGTCGGCGTCGATCACGAACCGGTAGCGCCCCAGGGCGTCGCCGATGGGGCGCGACTGGATCAGGCTGAGGTTGACGCCCCGGGTGGCGAACTGCTCGAGCATCTCGAGCAGGGCGCCTGAGCGGTCTTCGGGCAGCTCCACGATCAGGCTGGTCTTGTCGGCGCCAGTGCGGGGCGGCACGGTGGTGGTTCGGCTGACGAGCACGAAGCGGGTGACCGCGTTGGCATTGTCGCCGATACTGCGGGCGAGCACGACCACATCGTGGTGCTTCTCGATGCCGGGCGGGGCGATGGCGGCATCCGCCTGCCCTGATTCGACCAGCGACGCGGCGGCGGCCACGTTGCTCGACGCCGGAAGGTGGCCGTGGTGCGGCAGATTGGATGCCAGCCAGCGGCGGCACTGCGCATAGGCGACCGGATGCGCGTTGATGGTCTTCACATCGGCCAGCGCGGTGCCCGGGCGAGCCACCAGGACGAAGTTCACCGAAACCAGGTACTCGCCGATGATGCGCAGGTCGGGCACGCTCGCGAGGGCATCCTGCGTGGCGGACACGCCACCGTCGACGGAGTTCTCGATCGCGATCATCGCGGCCACACTGCGGCCGGACACGACGTCGTCGAACGCCTCGCCGACATTGTTCACGGCCCGCCACGGCTTGCCCTGGGCTTCGACGACCTGGGTGAGGGCTGTCTCGGTGAAGGTGCCCGTCGGCCCGAGGAAGCTGTAGCTGACATTGCGCGACTCGGACATGCAGATCAGCCTAGTTGCAGTGCAAGACTGGACACCATGAACGAACGCGCGGGCACAGCGGCCCTGGAATCTGACCTTGTCGATGTCGAAGCGCTGGTGAAGGCGTACTACGACCTGAAACCGGATGTCACGGTGCCCGGCCAGCGAGTGGCCTTCGGCACCTCCGGTCACCGAGGGAGCTCCCTCAACACGGCCTTCAATGAAGACCACATTATCGCGACCACGCAGGCGATCGTTGAATTCCGCGCCATGCAGGGCATCACCGGGCCGCTCTTCATCGGCACCGACCCGCACGCCCTGAGCGCGCCAGCCTATACGACCGCCCTCGAAGTGCTCGTCGCGAACGGCGTGCGCGTGCTGGTCGACGAGTTCGACGACTATGTGCCTACTCCGGCCCTCTCGCACGCGATCCTGGCCTACAACCGGGCCGGGAACAGCGACGAGGCCGATGGGATCGTGGTCACCCCGAGCCACAACCCGCCCTCCGACGGCGGCTTCAAATACAACCCGCCGCACGGCGGACCGGCCGACAGCGACGCCACCTCGTGGATCGCCGCCCGGGCCAACGAACTCATCGCCGCCGGGCTCAATGATGTCAAAAAAAGCGAGCCCAACGCAGTCGAGACCTACGACTTCCGCGGTGGGTACGTGAATGACCTTGAGAACATCATCGACATGGCCGCCATCAAGGCCAGCGGCATTCGTATCGGAGCCGACCCGCTCGGCGGCGCGAGCGTGGGCTACTGGGGTGCGATTCGCGACCGCTACGAGCTCAACCTGACCGTGATCAACCCCCACGTCGACCCCACCTGGCGCTTCATGACCCTGGACTGGGACGGCAAGATCCGAATGGATCCGTCGAGCCCGTCCGTGATGGCATCCGTCGCCGCCCACAAGGACGAGTTCGACATCGTCACCGGCAACGACGCCGACGCCGACCGGCACGGTATCGTCACCCCCGACGGCGGGCTGATGAACCCGAACCACTTCCTGGCCGTGGCCATCGACTACCTGTACAGCCACCGCGAAGGCTGGCGGGCGGATGCCGCGATCGGCAAGACGCTCGTCTCCTCCACCATGATCGACCGCGTCGCGGGTTTCCTCGGCCGCGACCTCTGGGAGGTGCCGGTCGGATTCAAGTGGTTCGTTCCGGGCCTGATCGACGGCTCGGTCGCCTTCGGCGGCGAGGAGAGCGCCGGCGCCAGCTTCGTGCGCTTCGACGGAACCGTCTGGACCACCGATAAGGACGGCATCCTGCTGGCCCTGCTCGCCTCGGAGATTCTTGCCGTGACCGGCAAGACGCCCAGCCAACGCTATGCCGAGCTGGCCGAGCACTTCGGCGACCCGGCCTACGCTCGCGTGGACGCGGCCGCGACGCCCGCCCAGAAGGCGCAGCTGTCCAAGCTCGACGGAGCCGCCATCACGGCCACCGAACTCGCCGGTGAGAAGATCATCGCCAAGATGAGTCACGCTCCCGGCAACGGTGCGGCAATCGGCGGCGTCAAAGTCGTCACCGAGAACGCCTGGTTCGCGGCCCGGCCGAGTGGCACCGAGGACGTTTACAAGATCTATGCCGAGTCCTTCACGGGCCCGGAACACCTGAAGCAGGTGCAGATCGAGGCAAAGGCCATCGTCGACGGCGCCATCGCCTGACGCGTCTGATCCGGACCGGCTTGACCACCGCGGCGGTCGAGCCTGTCGGGACCGGAGATCAGCAGTAGGGAGTGCTTCGGTTCCTAGGGAATGCTCCAGTAGTACGCCGTGGCGCCCGGGTGCTTCTCGGTGATCGCGTAGTCGACCGACCGGAAGTCGGTGTCGTCGGTGTGGCCGGCATAGTAGATCTGGATGTCGTCGCCCGACCCCTCGATCCGGGTGACGACCCCGGTGTGGTCGCGGTCCCCGGAGTTGTCCCAGTCGAACTGCGCGACGTCGCCGAGCTTGACCTGGTCGCGCTGGTCATCCGTCAGGGCGGTGGCGCGGCCGGACTGCGCGACGTAGTCCCGGAACGCGGTTGAGCTGATCCACGGTGACGAGGTGTCGAAGTCGGAGCCGGTTCCCTCTGCGTACCATTGGTCGTCCATGGTCCAGCCCCGCTCGATCAGGGATTGGCTGGTGAAATTGACGCAGTCGTTGTCGGTGATGACGCCGTAGTCATCCGTGTTGTAGTCGGTCCAGTGGGCGAGCATGTAACTCACCTGCGCCTGCACCTGGGCGTCGATGGGAACCGGCTCTGCGGCCTCCGCGGGGGCGACCCGATCTGGGGCCGTCGCGTCAGACTCGGCCGCATCGGCCTTCGGCGCGGTTTGCGTGGAGTCAGCAGCCGGGGTCGGAGTCGCCGAGACGACGGGTTCGTCCCCAGTCACCCCGGCCACGGCGGCCGTTCCGGCCACGAGGCCGCCCAGAACGAGTACGGCAGCGACGATGCGGAAGCGTCGGGTCAGAACCACAGATTTCTCTCTTCGTTCGGGGTGCCACCGGGGGGGTGTGGCAGACACGCCCCGTTCGGGGGACGGTTTCTAGATAATCACACTTATCCGGGAAATGCCCGGGTGGACGACACACCGGCCCTGCGCCGATCAGGAAACGGGATCGGGGAACGGGATCAGTGGTAGCCGGGAGCCGCCGGGAGCCCGAAAAACTCCTCGAGGGTGGCGGTGCCGGTGGCGTGCATCTCCGTGGCCAGTTCCGTTCCGATGTAGCGGAAGTGCCAGGGCTCGTAGCCGTAGCCGGTGATGGCCACCTTGTCGGCCGGGTAGCGCAGCAGGAACCCGAAACGCCAGGCATTCCCGGCAAGCCACTGCCCCTGTGGGGTGTCGCCGAAGCAGGCATCCAGCGAACAGATCCCGGGCAGTGCGCTGATGTCGATGGCCAGACCGGTCTGGTGCTCGCTGGTTCCCGGCCGGGCCGTGCTGGTGTCGGCGAACGCCTGTCCGTTCGCGGCGACATCCGCGTCGTAGACCATCACCTGGGCCGCGAAGCTCCGGTAGGCGCTGTGGGACTGCAGCTTCAGCCCGGTCTCCGCCTCGAACGCGGAGAACAGGGCCACGGTTGCGTCCGACGCCTCCCGGCGAAGTTGCGGGCTCCAGACGTGAGCCACCGGGACGTCGACGAGGTCGGTCGGAGCGTAGTCGAAGGGGTTTAGCGGGCGGGTCTTGTCAACGACGACCCAGAGGCTCGCCGGGTCGTCGAGTGAGCGGGCGAAACGGTCAAAGGTAGGCATCACGGCCGGCTCCGGGGAACCTGTCGGGGCGGCCCGAGGCGGGGTGGGGGTGGCGCTCGGTTCGGCACGGGCAATCAGCGTCGGAGCGACGGCGGAACCGACGACGGGCGGCGCGGTTTCCCCGGTCAGGGCTCCGGCCGCCACCGCACCGGCGGCGAGTCCAGAGATGACGATGGACAGCACGACGATACGCCTCCGCCGGAACGGATGCGCGACCCCCACTGCCCGATCTGCCCACACGATGCTGAGCCTAGACCGGAGCGGGCTCCCCCAGCCTCCGACGGCCCGCAGCCGCTTGAAGATTGTTTGCCCATCGTGTAACTTTGCGCACAATGCAAACTTCTCCCTCTCTCGCCGCCCCGCCGCTGATGTCCCACCGGCAGATTCTCTTCGTCATCTTCGGACTGATGGCCGGAATGTTCCTCTCCGCCCTCGATCAGACCATTGTCGGAACATCGATGCGCACCATCGCCGACGACCTCGACGGCATGGCGCTGCAGGCCTGGGTGACGACCGCCTACCTGATCGTGTCGTGCATCAGCACGCCGATCTACGGCAAACTCAGCGACATTTTCGGGCGCCGCCCGCTGTTCCTGATCGCGATCACGATCTTCCTCATCGGCTCGCTCCTGGCCGGCCTGGCAAACTCGATGTACGAGCTCGCGATCTTCCGGGCCATCCAGGGGCTCGGCGCCGGCGGCCTGATGGCTCTCCCCCTGACGATCATGGGCGACATGCTGGCACCCCGGGAGCGGGCGAAATACCAGGGGTACTTCCTGGCCGTCTTCGGGGTCTCCAGCGTGATCGGCCCGCTCATCGGCGGCGTCCTGTCGGGCTCGGACACGATCCTCGGAATCACGGGCTGGCGGTGGGTCTTCCTGATCAACCTCCCGATCGGCATCATCGCCCTCGCAATCGTGCTGAAGTTTCTACACGTTCCCCACTTCGCCCGGCCCGTTCGCATCGACTGGTGGGGAGCGGTGAGCGTGATCCTTGCTGCCGCGCCGCTGCTGCTCGTGGCCGAGCAGGGCCGCACCTGGGGCTGGGGTTCGATCCCCTCGATCGCCTGCTACGTGATCGGACTCTTCAGCATCGCGGCCTTCATCCTCGCCGAGCGGCTGATGGGCGACGACGCGCTCATCCCGCTGAAACTGTTCCGTTCGTCCACGTTCAGGATGGCGACCATCCTGGGCGTCTTCGTCGGCTTCGGCATGTTCGGCGCCATGATGACGGTGCCGCTCTACCTGCAGCTCGTGAACGGGGCCACCCCGACGGAGAGCGGCTTCCTGATGCTGCCGATGATCGCGGGCCTGATGATCTCCTCCATTGTGAGCGGCCAGCTGATCGCCCGTACCGGGCGCTACAAGATGTTCCCCACCATCGGCACTGCCTTCATGTCGGCAGGCTTCCTGCTCTTCACATTCGCCACCGCCGACAAGCCGGTCGGATTCATGATGGCCGGGATGCTCCTGATCGGCCTCGGCCTCGGCCAGCTGATGCAGACGCTCACCATCGCCAGCCAGAATTCGGTCGGCCCTCGGGATATCGGCGTGGCCACATCCGCCTCGACGTTTTTCCGCCAGATCGGCGGCACGCTCGGCACCGCCGTGCTCTTTTCGGTGCTGTTCACCCGCATCCCCGACACGATCGGCGCGGCCTTCGACAACCCGACCATCGTCTCCGGGGTCAGGGACGCTGCAACGGACCCGGCCGTGCAGGCCGACCCGGCGAACACCGGCATCCTGGCACTGTTGGCCAACCCGGGCAGCGTGGGCGGCGCCCTCGACGGCGACACCTCGTTCCTCAACACGGCCGACCCGCGGCTCGCGGAGCCGTTCCTCGTCGGCTTCAACGACGCATCCGTCACCGTCTTCTGGGTGAGCCTGGCCGTCGTGCTGGTCGCATTCGTACTGAGCTTCTTCCTCACGGCGCCGCCGCTGCGCAACACCTCCGCCCTGCAGGAGGCCGCGAACGAAAACGCGGCCGAGCTGACCGCGCAGGCCGAGCTGACCCGGGACGCGCAGCGGGCCGCCGACAGGATGGGCGCCCTGGTCGAGCCGGGGATCGACGTCGACGAGTTCGAGCGCGAGGCCCGCACCCAGCCCCGCTAGCACCCGAACGAATTCGACGGAGATTTTGCTCCTACCGCCCCGTTTAGGCCTCAAATCGTCACTTTGTGGCAAAATCTCCGTCGAATGCGCACAGGGCGCGCAGTCACGGATGGCCCGGTCCGGGCGTGGGGAATTGTGGGGGCCGTCGGGGCGTTGTACCGGTAATGCGCATTGTTATTGCAGGTGGACATGGAAAAATCGCTCGGCAGCTCACGCGGGAGCTCACGAAGAATGGCCACGAGGTCCTCGGGCTGATCCGCTCGGAGGAACAGAGGGCGGATCTCGTCGCTGACGGAGCCGTTCCGGTGGTGATCGACCTCGAAAAGACCTCATCGGCCGAGGTGGCGCACCTCTTGGCCGGTGCCGACGTCGCGGTGTTCGCCGCGGGCGCCGGAGCCGACGGCAGCGAGGAGCGCCGTCAGGCCGTCGACTTCGGCGGCTCCGTGCGACTGGCCGACGCGGCCGAGTCCGCCGGCGTGGCGCGCTTCATCCAGATCTCGTCGACCGGCACCGAGAAGGTGCGGGACGGTCAGACCCCGGCGGATGTCCCGGCGGACTTCCTGGGCTACCTGCAGGCCAAACTGGCGGCCGAAGAAGACCTGATCGCTCGGTCCCTGGCCTGGACGATCGTTCGCCCCGGCGGCCTCGTCGACGACGCAGGAACCGGACTGGTGCGCCTGAACCCGGCCGGCCCCGGCCTGCCGGAAGATCGCGCGACTGTGCCCCGCGCGGACGTCGCGGCCGTGCTGGCCGCACTCATCGAGACCGGCGCCGCCGAGCGCCGGGTGCTGCACCTGGTCTCCGGCGACGAACCCGTCGCTGTCGCCGTAGCCGCGTTCGCCTAAGGCTTCGGCCGCCAGGCGGGCCCCCGCCGGTCGACCCGGTGCACCTTCAGCCGACCCAGCGCCGGCCCTCCGCACAACACCGCGGAGGGCCGGCGCTTGAATGCGCGGTAGATGTCTGGCAGTCTGTGAGAGCGCTCTCATCAGTGAGATGGTGGAGCATTCGCCGGCCGGAACATCCGCCGGAGTGAATTCAATGGAGGATCGCATGCCCCTCGAGACCATCATTCAGCCCACCGTCCGGGGCGAGATGCCGTTCGACCCCGCAGAGGGCACTGACCCTGCGGAGGGCACCGTCCGGGGCGGACCGGTCGATCTGGACGGACGCCGGTTCTACCGGATCGAGGCCTACGACCAGATGCCGCCGTTCTTCATGACCCTCGTCGGCGCAAGCAACGTCTGGCTCTTCATCTCGAGCACGGGCGGCCTGACGGCAGGACGGGTCGACGCCGATCGGGCCCTGTTCCCGTATTACACCGACGACAAGGTCACCGAGAGCGGCGGCCGAACCGGTGGGCTCAGCGTGCTGCTCGTTCGACGCCCCGACGGGACCGGGATTCACTGGCAGCCGTTCGCGGAGGTGCGTCCCGGCGATCAGGCCGTGCAGCGCACGCTGTACAAGGACGCCCTCGGCACCACCCTGGTCTTCGAGGAGACCCGCCCGGATCTCGGCCTGCGCCTGCGCGTGACCTGGCAGACGAGTGCCCGCTTCGGCGTCGTGCGCAGCTGCGCCCTGACCTCGTTCGGCGAAACGCTCGACGTCGACCTCCTCGACGGCCTGGTGAACATCCTTCCCGCCGGAGCCCTCAAGAAGACGCAGAACGAGCTGAGCGTGCTGCTGGACGCCTACAAGCGGGCCGAACTCGACTCTTCGACGGGCCTCGGGCTGCTGACACTGAACGCGACGCTCTCCGACCTCGCCGAGCCCAGCGAGTCGCTGCAGGCCAACGTGGCCTGGCAGGTCGGGCTGGGCAACGCCGAGTACCTGCTCTCGATCAGCCAGGTGGCTGCCTTCGCCCGGGGCCGGGGCATCACCGCCGAGACGGATGTCCGCGGCCAGCGCGGCGCTTACCTCGTGCACGCGCGGATCACGCTGGCCCCCGGAAGCACGCAGCGCTGGCAGATCGTCGCCGACGTCAACCAGGACGCGGCCGATGTCGTCGCCCTGCGCGAGAAGCTGCGAGATCCTGCCGGGCTCGCCGAGGAGCTCGCGGCCGACATCGTCGGCACCCGGTCCGACCTGGAGACGATCCTCGCGGCCACCGACGCCGCGCAGCACAGCGGCGACGAGCTCGCGACCATCCACCACACCGCCAACGTGCTTTTCAACACGATGCGCGGCGGCGTTCCGGCCGAGGGCTACACGGTGGAGTCGAGCGACGTGCGGGCGTTCATCATGCAGCGGAGTCAGTCGACCGCCCAGCGCTGCGCCGGCGTGCTGGCGGCGCTGCCCGAGCGGCTGCGCGCCGACGAACTCATCGCCATCACCCAGGAGCACGGCGACGTAGACCTGTGGCGCCTCGCCACGGAATACCTGCCGCTCACGTTCAGCCGCCGGCACGGCGATCCGAGCCGGCCGTGGAATCAGTTCCGGATCGTTCTGAAAGACGAGAGCGGCATCCGTCGCCTGGAATACCAAGGCAACTGGCGGGACATCTTCCAGAACTGGGAGGCGCTGGCCTGGTCATTCCCCGAATTCGTGGAGTCGATGGTCACGATCTTCCTTGACGCCACGACCGCCGACGGCTACAACCCGTACCGGATCTCTCGCGAGGGCATCGACTGGGAGGTCCCCGAGCCCGAAGACCCCTGGGCCAACATCGGTTACTGGAGCGACCACCAGATCATCTACCTGCTCAAGTTGCTCGAGACCTCCCGCCGCTTCCACCCGGGGCGCCTCGACGCGCTCATCAACCGGGCGGCCTTCACCCACGCCGACGTGCCGTACCGGATCGCCGCCTATGCGGACATCCTCACGGACCCGTACAACACCATCACCTTCGACGACGAGCGGCAGCGCACGATCACGCGGCGGGTCGCCGAGGAGGGCTCGGACGGTCGGCTCGTGCACGGTGCCGACGGCGACCTCGTGCGGGTAACGCTGGCCGAGAAGGTACTGCTGCTCCTGCTGGCCAAGCTCGTCAATCTGGTGCCGGACGGCGGCATCTGGATGACGACCCAGCGCCCGGAATGGAACGACGCCAACAACGCGCTCGTCGGCCGTGGCCTGTCGGTGGTCACCCTCGCCTATCTGCGCCGCTACCTCGTCTTCGTGCAGGACCTCCTGACCGTCGACGTCGAGCTCTCGAGCGAGCTCACCGGACTGCTCACCGCGGTGCGCGACGTGCTCTTCGAGCATGCGGATGGCCTGGCCGGCGGGTTCGATTCCACTCGCCGCCGGGCCGTGATGGACGGCCTGGGCGAGGCAGGGACCGCCTATCGCGAGCGGGTCTACGCCGGGTTCGGTGGGGAGCGGTCGACGGTCGCCGCGGGAGACGTCGCCGAACTGCTCGATCTGGCTCGACGCTTCATCGAGTCCGGCCTGCACGCCAACCGGCGGGACGACGGGCTCGTGCACTCCTACAACGTGCTGGAGTTCGGGGACGATGGGGCCGATGTGCGACGGCTCGCGGAGATGCTCGAGGGCCAGGTCGCCATCCTTTCCTCCGGCCTGCTCGGCCCGGAAGAGACGCTGGACCTGCTCGGTGCCCTGCGCACGAGCCGGCTGTACCGCGCCGACCAGCACAGCTACATCCTCTATCCCGACAAGGACCTTTCGTCCTTCCTCGCCCGCAACACCTTCAGTGCGGCACGGGCCGCCGACTGCCCTCTCGCCCTGCGCCTCATCGCTGCCGGCGACCGCAGCATCGTTGTGCGCGATGTTCAGGGCGACCTGCACTTCGCCGCCCACATCCGAAACGCCAGGGGCGTTTCGGAGGCGCTCGACCGGCTCAGCGCCGACCCGGCGCTGCAGGGCGCCGTGGAACAGGACCGGGCCGAACTGCTCACCATCTTCGAGGAAGTCTTCCGGCATGCGGAATTCACCGGGCGCTCCGGCTCGTTCTTCGCCTATGAGGGCCTCGGCAGCATCTACTGGCACATGGTCGCGAAGCTGCTGCTCGCGGTGCAGGAGACACTCGACCGGGCCGTCGCCGAGCAGGCGGATGAAACTTCGATCCAGGGGCTGATGGCGGCGTACGAGGACGTGCGTGCCGGCATCGGCTACCGCAAGGATCCGCTCACCTACGGTGCGTTCCCCACCGATCCTTACTCGCACACGCCCGCCGGCCAGGGCGCCCGGCAGCCGGGGATGACCGGGCAGGTCAAGGAGGAGGTGCTCACCCGCCTGGGCGAGCTCGGCCTGCGGGTCGAAGACGGTCGCATCCGTTTGCGGCCCACCCTGCTGCGGGCCGGCGAGTGGACCACGGTTCCCGGCACGTTCGCCTACCGGGATGTCCTCGGCGAGCAGCACAGCGTCGAGCTGCCCGCGGACACGCTCGCGTTCACGTTCTGTCAGGTCCCGGTCGTGTTCCACCGCGGCGGCACGCTCGAGATGGTCGCGCACCTCACCGACGGCGCCCAGGTGCCCGGTCCTGGCGGCACGCTCGACGCCGACGTGAGCGCGAGCGTCTTCCGCCGCGACGGCCGGGTGCGCTCCCTCACGGTGACCGTACCGGACCACGACGGACTCTGACCGCCGCGCCAGGAGAGAGCGCTCTCTTGACAAACCATCGATGCGCGCACTAACGTAAGCACCACCACGTGAGAGCGCTCTCACGGCACCATGAGAGCGGCCTTGCATCCACCCATCAGCACGCACACAAGGGAGTGACCGTGAAGCGTTTCCCGCGCACCACACTTGCAGTAACAGTCGCCGGAGCAGCATCCTTCGCACTGGTTCTATCCGGTTGTTCAGCGAACGCCGGCGGAGAGCAGTCGACCGACGAAAACGTCAAACTGACCGTCGCGACGTTCAACGAATTCGGCTATGACGACCTGTTCGCCGAGTACGAGAAGGCCAACCCGAACGTCACCATCACGCACAAGAAGGCCGCCACCTCCAACGAGGCCCGCGACAACCTCACGACCCGTCTCGCCGCAGGCAGCGGCCTGAGCGACATCGAGGCCATCGAGGTCGACTGGCTGCCGGAACTGCTCCAATACTCCGACCAGTTCATCGACCTCGCCTCTGACGACGTCGACGAGCGCTGGCTCGACTGGAAGACCGAGGCCGCGACGGATGCCGACGGCCGCCTGATCGCCTACGGCACCGACATCGGTCCGGAAGCCGTCTGCTACCGCTCCGACCTGTTCGCCGCCGCCGGTCTTCCGACCGACCGCGCCGAGGTCGCCGCACTCCTCGGCACCAGCTGGGAGAGCTACTACGCAGCCGGTGAGAAGTTCGCTGCTGCCGGCACGAACGTGCCGTGGTTCGACTCTGCCGGAGCCACCTGGCAGGGCGTCGTCAACCAGATCCCCAACGCCTATGAAGAAGAAGACGGCACCATCATCGCCACCGGGAACCCGGAGGTGAAGAAGGCCTACACGAGCGTGCTCGAGGCCAGCAGCACGCTGTCCGCGCACCTCGGACAGTGGAGCGACGACTGGACCGCCAGCTTCCAGAACGACGGCTTCGCCACGATGCTCTGCCCGGGCTGGATGCTCGGCGTGATCTCCGGCAACGCTGAAGGCGTCGCCGGCTGGGACATCGCCGACACGTTCCCCGGCGGCGGCGGCAACTGGGGCGGCTCGTACCTGACCGTTCCCGAGCAATCCAAGAACCAGGCCGAGGCCCAGAAACTCGCTTCCTGGCTGACCGCCCCGGAGCAGCAGCTCAAGGCGTTCGCGTCCAAGGGCACGTTTCCGAGCCAGCTCGAAGCCCTCGAGAGCGACAAACTCCTCGGCGCCACGAACGAGTTCTTCAACAACGCGCCGACCGGTGAGATCCTTGCCAACCGCGCCGCCGCTGTCGACGTGACCCCGTACAAGGGCGAGTTCTACTTCGCGATCAACGACGCCATGCAGCAGGCGCTCACCCGCGTCGAAGACGGCACCATGACGGCTGACGAGTCGTGGGCTCAGTGGGTCACCGACGTCGAGTCGCTCGGCTAACCAGCACCACCCCGCCGGTCGGGCCTGTCGAGACCACCTGGTCCCGGCCGGCCCGACCCCGGTCTCGACCGGCTCACCCGGGCCTCGACAAGCTCAACCACCGAAGGACTTTCATGACTACCGTTGCCGCTGTCGAGGTGAATGCCCGCAGCATCCGCCGCATCGCCCTCAGCCACACACTGAGCCGCTGGGATGTGCGCTTCTCGCCCTACCTCTACATCTCCCCCTTCTTCCTCGTCTTCGCCGTCATGGGCCTCTTCCCGCTGCTGTACACGGCGTGGGTGTCGGTGCACGACTGGAACCTCATCGGCGGCCAGGGCGACTTCGTCGGCCTGGAGAACTTCGTCACGGTGCTGAGCCAGGGATACTTCTGGAACTCCCTGCGCAACACCTTCAGCATCTTCCTGCTCTCGAGCATCCCCCAGATCATCGTTGCGCTCGGCATCGCCGCCGTGCTCGACTTCAACCTGCGCGGAAAGACCTTCTGGCGCATGGGCGTGCTCCTCCCCTACGTCGTGGCCCCGGTCGCCGTCGCACTCATCTTCAACGACCTCTTCGGCGACAAGTTCGGCTTGATCAACAGCGCGATCATGAGCCTGGGCCTCGAGCCAGTGCGCTGGCACGTCGACGTGATCCCCAGCCACCTCGCCATCGCCACAATGGTGAACTTCCGCTGGACCGGTTACAACGCCCTTATCTTCCTCGCCGCCATGCAGGCCGTCCCGCGCGATTACTACGAGGCCGCCATCATCGACGGCGCCAACCGCTGGCGCACCTTCGGGTCGATCACCCTGCCACTGCTGCGACCGATCATCATCTTCGTCATCCTGACCTCGACGATCGGCGGGCTGCAGATCTTCGACGAGGCACGCATGTTCGACAACGTCGGCCAGGGCGGAGCCAGTCGCCAGTGGCAGACGCTCACCCTGTACATCTACGAACTCGGCTGGAACCAGCGCAACTTCGGCCGGGCGTCCGCCGTGGCCTGGCTCCTGTTCCTGATCATCATCCTCATCGCTGTCATCAACTTCCTCATCACCCGTCGCATCGCGGGCACCGGCGACCGCAAGCTGCGCGTCCGCGCGAAAGGCATCTCATGAGCAAGACCATCATCGGCGGGCACGACCGTCGGCCGTCCCTCTGGGTCTACGGCATCCTGATCGCGGTTCTCCTCGGCTCGGCCTTCCCGATCTGGTGGTCGTTCCTGATCGGCAGCCAGGATGCCTCCGCGTTGAACCAGAACGGGATGATGTGGATCCCGGGCGGTAACTTCATCGCCAACGCGGCCACGGTCATCGACAGCATCCCGTTCTGGACGGCGCTCGGCAACAGCATCATCGTGTCGTCCGTGGTGTCGCTCAGCGTCGTGATGTTCTCGACGCTCGCCGGCTACGCCTTCGCCAAGCTGAAGTTCCGCGGCCGGGAAGGTCTGCTCATCTTCGTGATCGCGACCATGGCCGTGCCGACCCAGCTCGGCGTCGTGCCCCTGTTCATCGTCATGTCAAGGCTCGGCTGGACCGGCAGCCTCTGGGCCGTCATCGCGCCCGCCATGGTGACCGCGTTCGGCGTGTTCTGGATGACCCAGTACCTGCGCGACGCACTGCCCGACGAGCTGATCGAGGCGGTGCGCATGGACGGAGCGTCGATGATCCGCAGCTTCTGGCACATCGGTCTCCCGGCCGCCCGCCCGGCCGCGGCGATGCTCGCCCTGTTCACGTTCATCGGCACCTGGACCAACTTCTTCTGGCCGTTCATCGTGCTCGGCCCCGGCAACCCGACCCTCCCGGTTGCACTGCAGCAGCTGCAGGCCGCCTTCTACGTCGACTACTCGCTCGTGCTGGCCGGCGTGGTGCTCTCGATCATCCCGCTGATCCTGGTCTTCATCTTCCTGGGTAAGCAGCTCGTGGCCGGAATCATGCAGGGCGCGGTCAAGGGATGACCTCGTTCGGAACACTCGAAACAATCACCGAGAATATTGGTATGACCTCACACGTTCGTCCCTTCCCGCCCGAGTTCCTCTTCGGGGCGGCGACGGCCGCCTACCAGATCGAGGGCGCCGCCCATGAGGACGGCCGCACGGATTCCATCTGGGACACGTTCAGCCGCGTGCCGGGTGCTGTCCTCAAGGCCGACAACGGCGACGTCGCCTGCGACCACTACCACCGCTATCAGGGCGACGTCGCCCTGATGAAGGACCTGGGGCTGCAGACCTACCGCTTCTCCACCTCCTGGGCCCGGGTGCGTCCCGACGGTGGGCCGGTCAACCCGAAGGGCGTGGACTTCTACTCCCGCCTGGTCGACGAGCTCCTCGGCGCCGGCATCACGCCGTGGTTGACCCTCTACCACTGGGACCTGCCGCAGGCCCTCGAGGAGAAGGGTGGCTGGACCAACCGCGACACCGCCGCACGCTTCCGGGACTACGCCCTCACCGTGCACGACACCCTCGGCGACCGCGTGGGCGTGTGGACCACTCTCAACGAGCCGTGGTGCTCCTCCTTCCTCAGCTACACCGCCGGCGCCCACGCGCCCGGGCGCCAGAGCCCCCGGGACGGCCTGGCCGCCGCACACCACCTGCTCCTGGGGCACGGCCTCGCCGTCGAGGCGCTGCGCGAACGCGACTCGAAGCTCGAGCTCGGCATCACGCTCAACCTCACCGTCGCCAAGCCGGTCGATCCGACGCATGCGGGCGACGTGGATGCCGCGCGCCGCATCGACGGGCAGTTCAACCGGATCTTCCTCGACCCGGTCTTCCGCGGCTTCTACCCGGAGGATGTGCTCCAGGACGTGGCCGAGTACGGGCTGACCGATTTCATCCACGAGGGAGACCTGGCCCAGATCAACCAGCCGATCGACACCCTCGGCGTGAACTATTACCACGGCGACATGGTCAGTGATCGCCCGGCCGAACATCCGTTGCTCGCCCAGGCCCCGACCGACCGCCTCACCCGGTCGCCGTTCCCGGCGGCCGACGGCGTCTACGACCACCCGCAGGGGCTGCCGCTGACCGCCATGGAGTGGGAGGTGCAGCCCGACGGGCTACGCGAACTGCTCGTTCGCGTGAACACCGACTACGCCGCCCCGACCGGCACGAGCCTCTACGTCACCGAGAACGGCGCGGCGTTCGACGACGTCGTCGCCGCGGACGGCAGTGTTCCGGATGCCCGGCGCACCGTATTCCTGACCGACCACCTGGGCGCCATCCTCGACGCGATCGATGAGGGAGTCGACGTCAAGGGCTACTTCTACTGGTCGCTGATGGACAACTACGAGTGGGCCTGGGGCTACGAGAAGCGCTTCGGCATCGTGCGGGTCGATTACGAGACCCAGGAGCGCACCGTCAAGGACAGCGGACGTTCTTACGCCGAGATCATCCGCAACCGCGCCCTCTCCTGAACCGGAACCGCGAGGGATGCGGGCAAAATATAATGGCGTCATGATAACGAGTGTGCGCCAGGTCCGTCCTTCGCAGCCCACCCTGGAAATGGTGGCCGAGGTGGCCGGGGTTTCCCGGGCCACCGTGAGCCGGGTCGTGAACGGGTCCACCAGGGTCAGCCCAGAGATCGTCGCCTCGGTGACGGAGGCCATCAACAAGCTCAACTATGTTCCGAACCGGGCGGCCCGCTCGCTCGCGAGCCGGCAGACCGAGGCCGTGGCCCTGGTCGTGCCTGAGGATATGACCCGGTTCTTCGGTGACCCCTACTTCGCCGCGGTCGTGCAGGGCATCACCCGCCGACTCGACCAAAGTGATTACACGCTCAACCTGCTCGTTGCGTCGAGCGACCCACGGCACAAGACTCTGCGCTACCTGCGCTCGGGCAACGTCGACGGGGCGCTCATCATCTCGCACCACACCGGCGACGACTTCGTGGCCGAACTCGACAAGACCATGCCGGTGGTCTTCGGCGGCCGGCCGTCGAACGCGGACAACCTCGCCGCCTACTTCGTTGACGTCGACAACGCGGCGGGTGCCGAGACGGGCACCCAGCACCTCGTCGACATCGGGCGCCGCCGCATCGGCTCGATCGCCGGCGCGGTGGACATGCCGGCCGGCATCGACCGCCTCACCGGGTTCGAGCGCACGCTGGAGCGGGCCGGGCTGCCCGCGGATGCCGTCGAACTCGCCGACTTCACGGCCGCCGGTGGCGCGGCAGCCACCCGCCGGCTGCTGGAGCGGTGCCCCGACATCGACGGCCTCTTCGTGGCGAGCGACCTGATGGCCACCGGGGCGGTGGATGTGCTGCGTGAGCTCGGCCGCTCTGTGCCCGGCGACGTGGCCATCGTCGGGTTCGACGACAGCCCGGCCGCGACGAGCGGCCCGGTGCCGCTGACCACGGTGAGCCAGCCCTCCGAGGAAATGGGCTACGCGATGGCGGACATTCTGCTGCGCCGGCTCGCCGCCGACGAGAGCATGCCGCACCGCACCCTCATGCCGACCCGTTTGGTACTACGCGAGTCGGCGTGACACGCGCGGCTTCCCCGGTGCGGGTGCTGCGCCGTTGCGCGCGTGGCGCGCCGGCAGCGTAGCGGCGCAGCACCCGCGCACCGGCAATACCGGCGGGACGGGCAGGACGGGCAGGGCGGTCAGGCCAGCTGAGGCATGACCTCGCGGGCGATGAAGTCCAAGTGGCCGAGGTCGGACAGGTCCATGATCTGCAGGTAGACGCACTCGACCCCGTCGTGGGCGAGGGCGCCGAGGCGGTCCACGACCTCGGACGCCGTGCCGGCCACGCCGTGCGCCCGCAGCTCGGCCGGTTCCCGGCCCACGGCCGCGGCCCGGCGAATGAAGTCTGCCTCGTTCGCGCCCGCGACGGCGATCAGCGCCGCCGAGTACACCAGCTCACGGGGATCGCGACCGATGGCCGCGCATGCAGCGCGCACGCCGGCGAACTTGGCCGGGACATCCGCGAAATCCGGGAACGGCAGGTTGAACTCGGTGGCGAAGCGGGCAGCCAGGGCCGGGGTACGCCTGGCGCCGCCACCGCCCACGATCACCGGGATGCGGGCCTGCACTGGCTTGGGCAGGGCGGGCGAGTCGACGAGCGTGTAATGCTCGCCGGCGAAGCTGTAGCGGTCGCCGACCGGGGTCTCCCAGAGCCCGGTCACGATCTCCAGCTGCTCCTCGAGCATGCCGAACCGCCTGGCCGGGAACGGGATGCCGTAGGCCAGGTGTTCCTGCTCGAACCAGCCGGTGCCGAGGCCGAGCTCGACCCGCCCGCCCGACATCTGGTCGACCTGCGCCACCTGGATCGCGAGGATCCCCGGCGGACGGTAGGTCACCGACGAGACCAAAGTGCCCAGGCGGATGCGCCGGGTCTCCCGGGCGAGGCCCGCCAGGGTGGTCCAGGCATCCGTCGGCCCCGGCAGCACGGGAGCCGTGTCTCCCATCGCGAGGTAGTGGTCGGAGCGGAAGAACGCGTCGAAGCCGAGCGTCTCCGTGGCCTGGGCCACGGCGAGGATGTCGTCGTAGGAGGCACCCTGCTGCGGTTCGGTGAAAATGCGAAGTCTCATGCTCCCAGTCTTGCCTCGGGCCGGTCGGCGCCGAAATCGAACAGCGCCGGCACGGCCGGCTCCGGCACGGCCGGCTCGAATCCGCCGGGCAGGAACTCCACCGCGGGCAGCAGCGCGAAGCGCGTGCGCATGACCTGGATCGACTCGGGGTTCTGGTCCACCAGCACGAAGCGGCGGCCGAGGGCCGCGGCAACCGCGCCCGTCGTGCCGCTGCCGGCGAAGAAGTCGAGCACCCAGTCCCCCTCGCGGCTGGACGCCTGGATCATACGGCGCAGGATGCCGACGGGCTTCTGGGTGGGATAACCGGTCTTTTCCTTGCCGGTGGGCGACACGATCGTGTGCCACCAGACATCCGTCGGCAGCTTGCCCTTCGCGACCTTCTCGGGGGTGACCAGACCGGGCGCCATATAGGGCTCGCGGTCGACCGTGGTCGAGTCGAAGTAGTACCGGGCCGGGTTCTTCACGTAGACCAGGATCGTGTCGTGCTTGGTCGGCCAGCGGTTCTTCGACTTCGCGCCGTAATCGTAGGCCCAGATCAGCTCGTTCAGGAAGCAGTCCCGGCCGAAGAGGGCGTCGAGCAACACCTTGGCATAGTGCGCCTCGCGGTAATCGAGGTGCAGGTAGAGGGTGCCGTCATCGGACAGGAGGCGCCAGGCCTCGATCAGGCGCGGCTCGAGGAAGGCCCAATAGTCCTCGAACTGGTCGTCGTAGCCGAGCAGGTCACCCTTGATCCGCTCGTACCGCTGGCCCTTGAAACCAGTGATGATGCCCGCGGCGTCCGCACCCAGGGCGACGGATACCGGGCTCGCCGGTGCGCGCACCGACGTCGTGGTCTGCCGGTTCTGCTTGCGCCCCGTGTTGAACGGCGGGTCCAGGTAGATCAGCGTGAAGGCCGCGTCGGGCAGCTGCGGCAGAACCTCGAGGTTGTTCGCGTGGACGACACGGCTGGGGGAGGAGGGAGACCACGCGATCGGCATTCCTTCATTGTGTCAGGCAGCCTACGCTGAGGGGATGACACCAGATGCAGCATCCCCGGAAACGACCGGGGAATCCGACTCGGTCGTATTCCGCCACGAACCGGCCCTGGCCCGGTACACGCTCGAGCTCGCCGGCACCACCGTGGGCTTCGCCGACTACGAGGTCGCCGGCCAGGATGTGCTGTTCACCCACGTCGAGGTGGACCCGGCGCACCGGGGCGAAGGGCTGGCGGGCATCCTCGTCGAGCAGGCGCTCGACGATGTTCGCACCCGCACCACGCTCACGGTCGTGCCGGTGTGCCCCTACGTTGTGCGCTGGATCGACCTGCACGCCGAGTACCAGGACCTGCTCACGCGCGGACGGTAGCCCGCGTATTGACGGCCCCGTGGCCTAGGGAACCCGCCCGATCCACTCCTCGGTGCCGAACTTGGTCTCTACCAGCTCGGTCGCCCTGGCATATTCCGCTTCGGTGATCTCACCGGCGACGGCGCCATAGAGCCCGGTGAAGGTCGCCTTCATCCGGTCGATGATCGCATCCCGGCTGAGGCCGGTCTGGCTGCGCAGCGGGTCGACGCGCTTCGCGGCGCTCGTGATGCCCTTGTCGCTGAGTTTCTCCCGGCCGATGCGGAGCACCTGCACCATCTTGTCGCCGTCCATGTCGTAGCTCATGGTGACGTGGTGCAGCACGGCGCCGCTGCCGAGACGTTTCTGCGCGGCCCCGCCGATCTTGCCCTTGGGGCTCGTGATGTCGTTCAGCGGCTGGTAGTAAGCGTCGATGCCGAGGGATTTGAGCGCCGTGAGCACCCACTCGTCGAGGAATGCATAGGAGTCAGCGAACGTCATGCCCTGAACGAGGTCGGTCGGTGCGTAGATCGAGTAGGTGATGACCGAGCCGGCTTCCATGAACATGGCGCCGCCGCCGCTGATCCGGCGCACGACGGTGAAGCCGTGCTTGGCGGCCTGGACCGGGTCGACCTCGTTCTTCAGGGACTGGAAGCTGCCGATGACGACGGCCGGCTCCGTCCATTCCCAGATCCGCAGCGTGGGGTTGCGGCGCCCCTCGCCGACCTCGATCGCGAGCACCTCGTCAAGCGCCATCTGCATGACGGGAGCGACAGCCTTGGTGTGGATCAGCTGCCACTCGTAGTCGCGCCAGCCGCTGGCCTGGGCGAGGGAGCGACGGATGGCCACCGCCACCGATTCGGGCGAGAACCCGAGCAGCGTGGCATGAGCCGGGAGCGCGGCGCGCACTGCGGCGGCGATGCTGACCGCGTCGCTGTCGGCGGACAGGCCGTTCACGGCCGCGTTGATGTCGCCGAGCGCACTATCGGGTTCGAGGAAGAAATCACCGGCCAGCCGGAAGTCGACGATCGTGTTGTCGACGACATCGAGATCGACGACGACGAGCTTGCCGCCTGGAACTTTATATTCACCGTGCATGACGCCAGCCTAATCGGCGCGCACGGCAAAACGTTTGGCCAGCCACCCGATCAGGTCGTCGAAGACATCCTCACGGTTCGTCTCGTTGAACACCTCGTGACGGGCACCGGGGTAGGTGATGACCCGGATGTCCCGAAGTCCCGACCGCCCGGAATAGGCCCGAACCAGCCTGCGAGCGCTGCGCTCCCCGCCCACGATGTCGTCACCGCCGACCAGGATGAGCAGCGGCAGGCCCGGCGGCAGGTCGCGGCCCGGCCTGCCGAAGAGGCGCGCCGCCTCTCGCAGCCCGAACAGCTTGGCCAGCGGGGTCGTGGTCGTGAGCGGGTCGGCGATGAAAGCGCGGGCCACCTCTGGATCGCGGCTGAGCCACTCCACCCCGGTGTCGCCAAGGTGCTTGTGTCGGCGGTTGAGGTCGCCGCTGTCCAGGTAGCCGGGCATCCGGTAGGCCGTGCCGCTGAGCACGACCGCGTCGTAGTCGGCGGCGTGCGCGTTGACGATCATCTGCACCATGAAGGACCCCCAGCTGTGGCCGAGCAGCACGAGCGGCAGATCAGGGTGAGTGGCGCGGATGATCCCACTCAGCTGGCGTACGCCGGCCACTGCCGCACGCAGTCCGCCGGGGCCGAGGCGGCCGAGGCGGGACAGGTCGCCGTCGTACTGGTGCACTCCGGTCTGGCCGTGGCCGCGGTGGTCGTCGGCGTAGACCGTGTAGCCGGCCGTGTTCAGTCGGGTGGCGAGCTCCGCATACCGCTGCGCATGCTCACCGACCCCGTGAACGAGCTGCACGATGGCCCGCGGGCGATCGACCGGCCAGGTGAAATACGTGATCGAGACGCCAAAGTCATCCGTGTAGGTAGGCACGAGGCCAGTCTGGCAGGACTCGCCCCGCGCGTCTCTGGATTCCGGTTCTTTGCCGTCGATCCTGAACTAGGCTGCGAGCAGGGAATACTTAGCAAGGCTAAGTGGTTAGGGTGGGTAGCTATGGAATCTTCACCGACATCTCACGTGCTTGCGCCGGAAGTCTCCCTTGGTCGACGTGCGACGGTAGCCGAGTTGAGTCACGATTTCCGGCTGGCCAACGGCCGGCTGGCCCGCCGCCTGCGGCAGGAGAAGGCCGACAATGAGCTCAGCTCGAGCCAGTTCTCGGCACTCGGCACCCTGTTTTTCCATGGCCCGTTCACCCTCCGCGAGCTCAGCGAACGCGAGCGGGTCACGCCGCCGTCGATGAACCGCACGGTCAACGCGCTGGTCGAGGCTGGCCTCGTGAACCGGGCCGGCTCTGCCGACGACGGCCGCAAGGTGGTGCTCACGGTGACCGACCAGGGGCGCACCCTGATGCGGGAGACGCGCAAACGCCGGGATGCCTGGCTCGCCCAGCGCATCGTCACGCTCAGCCCCGACCAGCGCCGGATCCTCACCGAGGCCGTCGACATCATGAAGGAACTCGCCAACAGTTGAACAACATGTTCCGCTCCCTGAGCATCCCGAACTATCGAATCTGGTTCGCGGGGGCCCTCGTGTCGAACATCGGAACCTGGATGCAGCGCACGGCCCAGGACTGGATCGTGCTGACCGAACTGACCGATTACAACGCCACCGCGGTGGGCATCGTGATGGCTTTGCAATTCGGGCCCCAGCTCGTGCTGATGCCCTGGTCCGGCCTCATCGCGGACCGGTTCAACCGGCGCAGACTGCTCATCCTGACGCAGACCCTGATGGGCCTGCTCGCCCTCGGCCTCGGTGTGATCACCGTCACCGGCGTCGCGGAGCTGTGGCACGTCTACCTCTTCGCCCTGGGCCTCGGGATCGTCGCGGCGATCGACGCCCCCGCTCGCCAGACCTTCGTGTCGGAGCTGGTCTCCGACAACGACCTCCCGAACGCCGTGGCCCTCAACTCCGCATCGTTCAACGGCGCCCGGCTGATCGGGCCGGCCGCCGCGGGGCTGCTCACGGTCGCCGTCGGCGCCGGCTGGGTCTTCATGATCAACTCGGCGACGTTCGCGGCGACGGTGCTCGCGATGACTCTTCTGCGCACCGTTCAGCTGAGGCCGCAGCCGCGGGCCTCCCGCGAGCGGGGACAGCTGATGGCTGGCTTCCGGTACGTGTCCCGCCGGCCAGACATCATCGTCGTGTTGATCACCGTCTTCCTGGTGGGCACCTTCGGCTTCAACTTCGCGATCTTCACGGCGACGATGGCCACGGTCGAGTTCGGCATGGGTGCCAGCGAGTTCGGGCTGCTCAGTTCGATCATGGCCATCGGCTCCGTCGCGGGGGCGCTGATGGCCGCCCGTCGCGGCCGGCCGCGGCTGCGTCTGGTCATCGTCGGATCCTTCGCGTTCGGCCTGTCCTGCGCTGTGGCCGCGGTGATGCCCAACTACCTGACCTTCGCGATCTCCCTGACCTTCGTCGGCCTGTCCTCGCTGACCCTGATGACCACCGCGAACGCCTACGTGCAGACCACGACGCGGCCGGCCATGCGCGGCCGGGTGATGGCGCTCTACATGGCGATCTTCGCCGGCGGCACGCCACTCGGGGCGCCCCTGGTGGGCTGGGTAGCCGACCAGTTCGGCCCGCGCTGGGCGCTCGGCGTGGCCGCGCTCTCGGGCCTCCTCGCGGCCGGGGCGGTGCTCTTCTGGATGGTGCGCTACCGCAGCCTGCGGGTACGGTTCCGCCGGGGCGTGACCCCACGAGTGCGGGTGCACCACGACGGAGACGGCCGCACCGCCGAGACCGCCACCCGCGAAATCGCGATCGTCGAGGCCACGGCGACGCGCTAGCGGAGTGAGACCTGACGGGCACGGCGGCAGTTCTCCCCGAACGAATTCGACGGAGATTCTGCCCAAATCGTTGCCATAAGGCCCGAAAAAGCAGGTTTCGCTCAGATTCTCCGTCGAATTGGTTCAACACCGGACACCGCCCCCCCCCCCCTGCTGAACAGAGTCCGCGCGGTGCAGCCAGCTCTGAACCTGTGGGGCGCAACACAACGAATCGCTTGGCACCCACTCGGCTGACGGATGCCGGTCAGCGCACGCCGTTCATCAGCCGCAGGATCGGTCGGGCGATCAGTGCGAGCAACAGCCCGAGCACGATCGCGACCCCGCCGATCACGCTGAAGTAGACCGTCTCCGACACCGATGTGTACCACTCGGCGAGCCAGCCGGACACCGCGGTGCCCAGGGCGATCGAGAGGAAGAACAGCGCGACCATCTGGGTCTTGAAGGGTTCCGGGGCGAGCCGCGTCGTGACGGCCAGGCCGACCGGCCCGATCAGAAGCTCCGCCACCGTGAGCACGAACAGGATCGCGATCATCGCGATCAGTGGCGTCGAATTCGCGCCGCCGTCGACGAACGGGAGGAACAGCAGGAACGCGGAACCCATCAGCACGGTGCCGAACGCGAACTTGACCGGGGTGGACGGCTGACGCGAACCCCAGCGCGTCCACAGCGCGGCGAAGGCACCCGAGAGCAGGATGATGAAGACCGGGTTGAACGACTGCACCCACGACACCGGCAGCTCCCAGCCGAACACGTCGCGGTTGAGCCGTTCGTCGGTGTAGATGGTCACCACCGTGAACTGCTGCTGGGAGAGGGACCAGAACGCGGCACTGGCCACGAACAGCGGCATGAACGCGTAGACGCGCTTGCGCTCGAGGGCGGTGATCTGACGGTTACGCAGGATGACCACGAAGTAGGAGACCGTGGCGATCAGGGTCAGCGCGATAACGATGCTGACCAGGCCGGATGCCGTGATCACGCCGAGCAGGACCAGCACCACGATCACGACGATCGTTGAGATCGCGGCCCAGAGGTAGCCGGCGTGGCGCGACGCCGGCAGCGGATTCGGCACCTCGTGCACGATGGCCGGCAGGCGCTTGCGGCCGAAGGAGTACTGCACCAGGCCGATCGCCATTCCCACGGCGGCGAGCCCGAACCCGTAGTGGAAGCCGAGGGTCGTCTGCAGCAGGCCGGTCAGGACCGGCCCGAAGAAGGCACCCAGGTTGATGCCGAGGTAGAAGAGCGAGAAGCCCGCGTCGAGCCGAGGGTCGTTCTTGGCGTAGAGCGCGCCCACGACGCTGGTCGCGTTGGCCTTGAGCCCGCCGCTGCCCAGTGCGATCAGGATGAGCCCGGTCGCCACGCCGCCGAGGCCCGGCAGGAGCGCGAGCGCCACGTGCCCCACCGCGATCACGATGGCGCTGAAGAAGAGCACCCGCTCCGAGCCCACCAGGCGGTCGGCCACCCAGGCGCCCAGGATGGTCGACAGGTAGACGCCGCCGCCGTAGGCGCCCACGATGCCTGCCGCGGTGGCCTGCGGGATCCCGAGGCCGCCGTCGGCCGCGGAGTAGTACAAATAGAGCAGCAGGATGCCCTGCATCCCGTAGAACGAAAACCGCTCCCACATCTCGACGCCGAACACGTTGGCGAGGGCGCGAGGCTGTCCGAGGAAGCTTCGGTCGTCACGGGTGGGGGATCGTTCAACAGCCGAGCTCATTGCTTGACCTTACCGTGTGCCCCCAGACCTGGGGGCATCGGCCGGGTCGCGGCATCCGGCCCGGTGGCGCGGTACGATTTTGCCCGTACCGTTACGACGACCGGGAAGGGGCCACGTGGACGCCTACTCGCTCATTTCCCTCCTCAGCGAGGTGCTGACCCTGGTCGGCCTGGCCGTCGGCGGGGCACTCTTCGCGGCCGGTCTCGTCGCGCGCGGCGTGAAGGGTCGCTGGGTACTGACGGATGGCGTCATCGCGTCCTCCCGGGCCGGAACGGTCATCCGCTGGTTCGACCGTGACGGCGAGGTGCACGAGTGCCCGGCGAACACACACGAGACGCACGGGCTCGCGCCCGGCGACGACGTGCCGGTCTGGTTCAACCGCCGCACCCCCTCCCGGTGCCGCACCCACACCCCGGAGGCCGAGGGCCGGGCACTGCGCCTGACCGGCCTGATCCTGCTCGGCATCGGTGCCGCGTCCGGCGTGCTCGGCATCGTGCTGCTCTTCATCTGAGATCCTCTGCGTTCGCACGGAGCCCGCCGCCGTGACCAGGCCCGGTCAGCGCTCGGAACGACCTCTCCACCCCGGCCACGTCCGGTTCACAGCGTGGAGAACCGGAGGCAGACTGCCGCCGGTTCACGCAACTCCAGGGGAACCACGCAATGTGCACAATCCTGATCTCGGCGGCCGCCGCCGCCATCCTCGCCGGGGCCGTCGCCGGGACGTTCGGGGCCTCGCCGGCCCGGGCCGCTTCCTCCGATCCGGGCACGCCGGCCGCCACAACCGCCGATCCGTCCGGCTCCGAAACGACCGGCACGGTGAACGCCCTTCGGTCCAACCAGCGCAATGGATCATTCGATCTGCAGTCGCACCGCGGTGGCCGCGGCCAGTGGACCGAGGAATCACTGACCGCCTTCGCCGGGTCTCTCGAGTTGGGTGTGAGCACACTCGAGCTGGACACCCATTCGTCCAGTGACAACCAGGTGGTGGTGTGGCACGACGACGTGATGACGTCCAGCAAATGCGCCGACGCCGCGCCCGCGTTCCCCGGCGACCCGGCCTTTCCCTATGCCGACGACCGGGTGCGCGACCTGAGCCTGGCCGAAATCCGCACCCTGGACTGCGGCTACCAGCAGTTGCCTGGCTTCCCTGAGCAGGCGAACACCCCCGGCAGTCGGATCGGTCAGTCCTGCAGAGCTTCGACTGGGCGTCACTGAACCTCACCCGGCAAATCGCCCCGGATCTGACCCTGGGGGCCCGATCGAGCGGGGATTCCTGGCCGAGCGTCGGGCAGCCCGGATCCAGCCCGAACCTGGGCGGCATCGGCCTCCCGGTCGTCCCGTGGACGGCGAACGAGACCGCGAACTTGACCACCCTGATGGAGGAGGGAGTGGACGGCATCATCACCGACTACCCCGACCGCCTCCGCACGGTCCTCGAGGAGCGCGGCCTGAAGGTGCCGGCGGCGTACACCCGGTGACGGATGCGCCCCGGGCGCTGGTGCGCACCGGGCGCGTCGTGTAGCGTGTGGTCAGACCACACCGCCCGACGCGTGATCCCCCGTCGGGCACACCGCATGCCACCCCAACGTCGAGGAGGAGCCCGTGAGCATTGAACGCCGTGCCTGGGAAGTCGTGTTGCAGAGCATCGAGCTGGATCTCCTCAGTGGGCGACTACGCCCGGGTGACCATCTTCCGCCCGAGCGGGCCCTCGCCGCCGAGCTGGGCGTCGGACGGTCCAGCGTGCGCGAGGCCATCCGGGTGCTCGAAGTGCTCGGGCTGCTTCGCACGTCCGCCGGGTCGGGGCCCACGGCGGGTGCGATCATCGTGGCCCTGCCCGGCGGCGGCATGTCGGCGCTGATGCGTCTGCAGGTGGCGGCGCAGGGGTTCCCCGTCGCTGACGTGGTCAAGACCCGGCTGGTGCTCGAGGCCTCGGTCGTGACCGAGCTGGCGGAGGCATCCGCCCAGGCCAGTTCCACCATGGACGCCAACGCCTCCCTGCACCCCGACCTGACGACGCCCGAGCTGCTGCTCTGCGCCATGGAGTCTCCCGCGCTGACCGAGGGGGAATTCCTGGCCCTCGACGCCGCGTTCCACCTGGCCCTGGCCACCGCATCGGGCAACCAGGTCGTGACCGCCACGATGGCGGGGCTGCGCAGTGCCATCGAGGGCTATGTGCGGGCGGGCGCGACCAGCCTCGCTTCCTGGCCCGACACCTCCGCCCGGCTCCGCACCGAACACCGCGCGATCCTCGGCGCGATCGAGGCCGGCGATCCCCCGGCCGCCCGCAGCCTCGTGCAGTCCCATATCGCCAGTTACTACGCCGAAACCCACCTTGCCAACCACCTGCCCGACCTCTTCGCCAACGACCACACGGATGCCAACGGGCACCCGGTGGCCCGATAGAAAGGACCCTTCGACCATGGTTCAACGACGCATCCCGAAGATCAAAGACCTTGCCCCGCTGATGCACTTCAAGACCCCCGAGCTGAACGCGAAGAGGCGCCGCCTCGAGGGCGCGCTCACCATCTACGACCTGCGCGACATCGCCAAGAAGCGCACCCCCAAGGCCGCGTTCGACTACACCGACGGCGCCGCCGAGGCCGAGCTGTCGCTGGGCCGTGCCCGCCAGGCCTTCGAGGACATCGAGTTCAACCCGTCGATCCTGCGGGACGTGTCGGCCGTGTCGACGGGCTGGGACGTGCTCGGCGCCCCCGTGGCCCAGCCCTTCGGAATCGCCCCGACCGGGTTCACCCGGATGATGCAGACCGAGGGTGAGATCGCGGGCGCTCACGTCGCGGCCCGGGCCGGCATCCCCTTCTCCCTGTCGACCATGGGCACCACGTCGATCGAGGACGTCAAGGCCGCGAACCCCCACGGGCGCAACTGGTTCCAGCTCTACATGTGGAAGGACCGCGACCGCTCGATGGCGCTCGTGGACCGGGCCGCGAAGGCCGGCTACGACACCCTGCTGGTGACTGTGGACGTGCCCGTAGCGGGCGCGCGCCTGCGCGACAAGCGCAACGGTTTCTCGATCCCGCCGGCCCTGACCGCCGGAACGGTCATCAACGCACTGCCGCGGCCGGAATGGTGGATCAACTTCCTCACCACCGAACCGCTCGCCTTCGCCAGCCTCGACCGCTGGAGCGGCACAGTCGCCGACCTGCTCGACACCATGTTCGACCCCACCGTCACCTTCGAGGACCTGGCCTGGATCAAGGCGCAGTGGCCCGGCAAGATCGTCGTCAAGGGCGTACAGAGCCTGGCGGATGCGCGCACGCTCGCCGACCTCGGCGTGGACGGCATCATCCTCTCCAACCACGGCGGGCGCCAGCTCGACCGCGCCCCGATCCCGTTCCACCTGCTGCCGAACGTCGTGCGCGAGGTCGGCAGCGAATACGAGGTGCATCTGGACACGGGCATCATGAGCGGCGCCGACATCGTCGCGTCCGTCGCCCTCGGTGCCCGCTTCACCCTGGTCGGCCGCGCCTACCTCTACGGCCTGATGGCCGGCGGCGAGGCCGGCGTCGACCGGGCCGTCCAGATCCTCTCCGAGCAGGTCTCCCGCACCATGCGACTGCTCGGCGTGAACAGCCTGGAGGAGCTCGAGCCGGGCCACGTCACCCAGCTCGCACGCCTCGGCCGCATCGCGCAGCCGGTGGCGGCATCCGTCGGCGTGTAGCGCCGTGGCCGCCCGGCCGGTCGGACCTCGCCGAGTGTCGCCGTTTGTGCCGAGCTGACCCGTTCCAACGGGTCAACTCGGCACAAACGGGACAACTCGGCGGCTCGGCTACGTGGCGGCGAGCTCCGCGAGCACGGCGGCCAATTGCTCGACCGCCCAGTCGAGGTCGGCCTCGGAGACCACGATCGGCGGGGCCAACCGGATGGTGAAGCCGTGGGTGTCCTTCGCGAGCACGCCGCGGGCCAGGAGGGCCTCGCAGACCACCCGGCCGGGGGCGAGCGTCGGGTCGATGTCGATGCCGGCCCAGAGGCCGGCGCCACGCACGGCCACGACGCCCTGGCCGATCAACCCGGTCAGACCGTCGTGCAGGCGGGCGCCGAGAACGCGCGCGCGCTCCTGCTGCTCGCCGGTGGCCAGCAGTTTCACCACGGCGAGGCCGACGGCCGCCGCCAGCGGGTTGCCGCCGAAGGTCGAGCCGTGCTCGCCGGGGCGGAGCACGCCGAGGATGTCCCGATTGCCGACGACCGCCGAGACCGGCACGATGCCGCCGCCGAGTGCCTTGCCGAGCAGGTAGAGGTCAGGAACGACGCCCACCAGGTCGCAAGCGAAGGTCGCTCCCGTGCGGCCGAGGCCGGACTGGATCTCGTCGGCGATGAACAGCACATTGTGGCGGTTCGTGATCTCGCGCACGGCCGGCAGGTAGTCGGCCGGCGGCACGACGATGCCGGCCTCGCCCTGGATGGGCTCGAGCAGCACCGCGACCGTGTTCGCGTCGATCGCAGCCTCGAGGGCCGCGGCGTCTCCGTAGGGAACCGTGCGGAACCCCGGCGTGAACGGCCCGAAATCCTTACGGGCCGACTCGTCGTCGGAGAAGCTGATGATCGTGGTGGTGCGGCCGTGGAAGTTCTCCCCGGCCACGATGATGTTCGCCATCCCGGCGGCGACGCCCTTGACCCGATAGCCCCAGGCGCGGGCCACCTTGATGCCGGACTCCACCGCCTCGGCGCCCGTGTTCATCGGCAGGACCATGTCCTTGCCGGAGAGCTCGGCGAGCGCGGTCACGAACGGGCCGAGCTGGTCGTTGTGGAAGGCGCGGCTGGTGAGCGTGATGCGGCCCAGTTGCTCGCGAGCGGCGTCCAACAGGAGCGGGTTGGAGTGGCCGAAGTTGACCGCGGAGTACGCGGCCAGACAGTCCAGGTAGCGGCGGCCGTCGACATCCGTCACCCAGGCGCCGTCGCCGGACGCGACGACCACGGGCAGCGGATGGTAGTTGTGGGCCGCGTGCTCGTCTTCCAGCGCGATATACGCGGCCTGTCCGAGCGCGACAACCGGGGCGGTGGCCCGGTCGGTCATCGGCGCAGCTCCAGGGTGCAGCACTTCACGCCTCCTCCACCGAGCAGCAGCTCGGACAGGTCGACCCCGATCGGGTTGAAGCCGCGGGCGCGCAGTTGGGCCTCGAAGCCCTTCGCCCGCGCGGCGATGACCACGTTGTAGCCGTCGGAATAGGAGTTGAGGCCGAGGATGGCCGCGTCCTTCTCGGCGACGATGATGGCGTCCGGGAATCGCTCGCGCAGGATGGCCAGGCTCGGCTCGTCGAACGCGCTCGGCAGGTAGGCGATCTCGCCGTTGCCCGTGGCCGGCGACGCGTCGAGCACGGCGATGGCCGTGTCGAGGTGGTAGAAGCTCGGATTGATCAGGTTGAGCGTGATCACGGGGCGGCCGTAGATCGCCGACACCTCTTCATGGCTGTTCGAGGCGCTGCGGAACCCGGTGCCCGCGAGGATCACGTCGCCCACGAGCAGGAAGTCGCCCTCGCCCTCGTTGATCTCCGCCGGCACGCGCACGTCGAATCCGTTGGCGCCGAACCAGTCCATGTAGGCCGGACCTTCCGGCTGGCGTTCGGCGTAGGTGAAGGCCGCGCCGTAGGAGATGTTGTCGATGACGAATCCGCCATTGGCCGCGTAGACCATGTCCGGCAGGCCGTCGACGGGGTCGATCAGGTGCACGTCGAAGCCGAGGCCGACATAGGTGTCGTGAAGCGTTTGCCACTGGGCGACGGCGAGCGCGGTGTCCGTCGGGATGGCGGGATCCATCCAGGGGTTGATGCGATAGACGACGGAGAAGAAGTCGGGCTTGCACATCAGCACGGTGCGCTTGACGGGCGTGCGCACGGGGAGGGCCGGCGAGACGAGCTCGTCCAGGTTCGGGGCGGTGAGGTTGGTCGACATGGTGACTCCTTCGGCGGCCATCCGCCCCCTTCGGGTGAGGTCGGCTGGCGGGGTGGATGGCGGACCAGGTCACTCACGAGAGCTCTGCCGGCACGAAACGCCTGGACAGAGACGCCATCTTTAGTCTTACACAGCACGAATCGGATGTGCACCCCACTCTGCGCCGAAAACGTGCGCGCGTCCGGCCCCTCACGCAGTTTTCCGCCACAACGGGCGATGACGGATGCCGCACGTCCGCCCGTTGGTCCGCTCGCCACGGCGCAGCTATCCAGTGAATTGCGCTATCGTGCGCGGGTTTTCTGCGTTCATGAGTGCGCCAGCGCAACGATGCCCCTTAGACTCTCGGCATGGACAACCTCGACCGTGGCATTCTCGACCTGCTCCGCCAGAACGCCCGGGCGGGCTACGGCGATATCGGCTCGGTCGTCGGACTCTCGGCGTCGGCCGTGAAACGCCGGGTCGACCGGCTCGTGGCCGACCGCGTCATCCGCGGTTTCACCATCCAGGTGGATCCGGCCATCGACGGCATGAGCACCGAGGCCTACGTCGAGCTGTTCTGCCGCGGCACCGTTGCGCCCGAGGAATTGCTGCGCATCCTGTCCGGGGTGCCGGAGGTCGTGGACGCCGGAACCGTCACGGGCAGCGCCGACGCCATCGTGCACATCCGGGCCCGGGACATCCCCGGTCTGGAGGCGGCGCTGGAAAAGGTGCGTTTGGCACCCAACGTGGACCACACCCGCAGCGCGATCGTGCTCTCCCGGCTGATTCACCGCTCCGCCGAGTAGCCGCCCGGCTCCCAGCAGGATCGGACCGGCCGGCGCCGAGGACATCAGCGCGGCGCGTGTCGCTAGCCCGGCACCGGGACGGGGCGCCGGGTCACGGGGGCGAGCAGGTGGATCAGGGCGACCGCCGCGATCGATCCGGCGCAGAGGATGCCGGCAAGCACCACGATCTGGAACCTCCCTGCCTCGAGCGGAGAGGCTCCACCGAAAATCGCTCCCACGAAGGCTCCGGGCAGCGTGACCAGCCCGGTGGTCTTCGTCTGGTCGGTCGAGGGGATCAGGGCGAAGTACACCGCGCGGCAGGCCAGTTCCCGGGTGGACTGGCGCGGGGTGGCGCCGAGGGCCAGCCAGCCCTCGACCTCCTCCCAGTGCTCGGTCACGCCCTCGGTGAAGCGCCGGCCGGAGAGCGTGGCGATCGACATGGCGTTGCCGATGATGATGCCGCCGAACGACAACACGTAGCGCGGCGTGAACTCGAGCGCGCCGGTGCCGAAGACCACGAGGAGGGTGACCATCACGCCCAGGCCCATCGAGGCGGCCACCCAGGTCGCGTGCCGCCGGGTGGCGCCGATCCGGCGGGTGACCGTGCCGACCGCAGCGGTGAACATGACCGCCAGACCCACGCCGACCCAGAACGGGTCGGAGATGATGCCGCTGAGGATCAGGCTGATCGCGGCGAGCTGCAGGGCGCCGCGCAGCACGGCGAGGGCCGGTGCGAACGGATGCGGCACCCGGTAGCCGTGCAGCACCAGCGTGACGATCGCGATGAGCAGCGCGATCCCGAGCAGGGTCGGCGCCAGTCCGGCCAGCTGGGCGGGGAGGTCGCGGGGCCAGGTCACGTGACGAGCCTAGCGAGCCGCCGCGCCCGGCAGGCCCCGGTGATCGGAATCCGTCAACGACTGGGCTCCGTCAGCACGCGGAAGGGGCGCTGGCGATCGCACGGACGGCCCTGGGCATCCGTTGAGGCCGCCAGTGCCCGAGAAAGCTAGCCGTCGTACGAGGCGGCGAGGCGGCGGAAGCCCTCATCGAGGCTCACCACGGGCGTCCACCGCAGCTCGGACCGGGTGCGGCGCTGGTCGAACCAGTGCGCGGTCGAGAGCTGCTCGGCCAGGAACCGGGTCATCGGCGGCTCGTCGGCGCCCGGACGGATGCGCCAGGCCGCCTCGATCAGCGCCCCCGCACCGCGGGCAACCCCGGCCGGGACCCGCCAGGCCGGCGCCGGCACGCCGGCGGCCCGGCACATGCCCGCGAGCAGTTCGGCGACCGGCCGCGGCTCCCCGTTCGTGATCACGTAGGAGCGGCCGTGCACGGCGTCGGCCTGATAGAGGGCTGCCGCGATGGCCGTGGCAGCGTTGTCGATGTAGGTGGTGTCGATCAGGGCGGCGCCGTGGCCGAGCAGCGGCAGGCGTCCGGCGCGGGCGCGCTCGACGATCCGGGCCACGAGCTGGGTGTCTCCCGGGCCCCAGACCAGGTGCGGCCGCACGGCGACCACGCGCAGGGCGGCCGAATCCGCGGCGAGGGCGACCAGTTCGGCCTCGGCCTTGGTGCGGGCGTAGGGACCGCGGGCCCCGGCCGGGTCGGCCGGCTCGGCGTCGCTGCCGACAATGGATGCCCCGGCGTGGGCGACCGAGGGCGACGACACGAAGACGAAGCGGGAGGCTCCGGCATCCGTGGCCGCGGCCAGCAGGGTGCGCGTGCCGCCCACGTTCACGGCGGCGAACTCGGCCGGGCTGCCGGCCAGGGACACCTTGGCGGCCAGGTGCACGACCGCGTCCATTCCGGCGACGGCGCGCCGGGCCTCGGCGGGCGCGGTGACCGAGCCGAGCAGGTCGGTCACGCCGGGCACGCCCGACGGGCGCCGCTGGAAGGCGCGCACCTCGTGTCCGGCGGCCGCGATCTCGGCCGCGACGGCGCGGCCGAGGAAGCCGCTGGCCCCGGTGACAAGCACCCTCACGGCAGCACCGTCGGCGAAAATGCGCTGCGCGGGTGCTGCGCCGCTGCGCGCGTGGCCTGCCGGCAGCGGAGGGGCGCAGCCTGCGCGTGACGCGAGAGGCGCCTCACGGGCGGGTCATCCGCGCGCCGGATAGGATGCCGCCGGCCCAGCGCCCCAGCCGGGTGCGGTCGATCTTCGAGTTGTGACGGATGTCCGTGGGCAGATGCGGCACGACCAGCACCGCGGCCAGCGGCAGCCCCGCGACGGCACGCACGGCGGCGGCCAGCCCGGGGTCGGCCAGCGCGACCCGGCGGGTCGGCGTGCGGGTCTCGACCACGGCGACCACCTGCTGGGTGCCGGTCGGCCCAACCCCGACGACGGCGGCCCGGGCCACCGCTGCGACGGACTCGATGCGCTGCTCGGGACCGACCGGGGTCACGACGCCGGTCGCCGTCGTGATCACGTGCGGCAGGCGCCCTTCCACCCAGAGGCGTCCGGCGGCGTCGAAGTGCCCGACGTCGCCCGTGCGGTGCCAGCGTTCACCGGGCACGGCGCCGCTGCGGGCGGCCCGGTCGGTCAGCCACAGGCGGTCGTAGTGGTCCTCGACGTGCGGCGCGGAGACCACGATCTCGCCGGTGACCCCGGCGGCCTCCGACAGCTCGCCGGTGGCGTGCCCCTGGGCGTCGAGGGCGCTCGTGCGGATGCGCGTGGTCGCCGTCGCGCGGCCGACGCAGACCCCGCCGGGGCCGGCCGGGGCATCCGTCGCCGTCGCGGCAGAGGACAAGGCAGACGGCGAGACCCCCGGCGTGGTCGCCGTGGCCATCGCCTCGCGGATGCCGTCGAGCGAGATGTCGGCCATCAGCAGCCCCTCGGTCATGCCGTAGGGCGTGTGTGCGGAGGCCGACGGCATCAGCCGGGCCGCGGCCGCGAGCAGCGGCTCGGAGACGGGGGCACCGGCGGAGAGAAAACTCGACACGCCGGCGAGGCTGACATGGTCGGCGGCGGTCAGGCTGCCGGCGGTGGCAACGACGTTGGCCAGCGCGGCCGGCGACAGGAATACCACGGTCGCGTCGATGGCGGCGACCGCGGCGGCGACGGATGCGGCGGTCAGGGTCTTCGGCTTCGTCACGTCCATGTCCGGGGTCACCGAGCGGGCGCCGAGGGCCGGGCCGAGCAGCGCGAACGGGGCGAAGCCGGCCACCAGGCCGGTGCCGCGGCCCACGCCGTACTGCGCGAACAGCGCGTCGCTGACCGCGGCGAGCTGGCCGTGCGTGTAGACGACGCCCTTGGCCGGCCCGGTCGAGCCGGAGGTGAACAGCACGGCGGCAGTGTCTCCGGGTTCCGGCGGCGACGGAAGCTGCTCGTCCACGCCGAGCGCGATCAGCTCGGCGAGGGTGGCGGAGATGTCGAGGGCGCGCATGGCGGCGCGGGGAAACCGCGCCACGGAGATCTTCTGGCCGGGCCAGTCGAGGGCCCGGGCGGCGAGCAGCCCGGGGGCGGCGCCGATCACGTGGTCGGGGCGCGCGCCGCGCACGGCGCGGGTCAGCCCGCGTAGGCCGAGGCCGGCATCCGCGACCACCACGATCGCGCCGATCCGCACGCAGGCGTAGAGCACCGCGGTCAGGTCGGCGCCGGGTGGAACGAGCAGCGAGACCCGGTCGCCTTTCCGCACGCCGATACGATCGAGGCCGCAGGCGAGCTGCCGCACCCGCCGGGAGAGCAGGCGCCAGCTGACGACGCGGGGTGCGCCGCCCCCGGGCGGGGCCATGTCGACCAGCGCGGTCTCGTCGCTGTTCTGCAGTTCGTCCAGGTAGTGCCAGAGCGGATGCCGCTCGCCGGCCGCCCAGCCGCCCACACCCTGTTCGACCGAAACGGCAACCTGAGGGGCAGCGGAGGAAGCGGCGGAGGCGACAGCAGCGATTGCAGCGGCAGGCACCGCGCGGTCGCCGAGCCAGGTCAGGGCGGCCGCGGCGTAGTCGACGTCTTCCATGACGAGATGCCCGGCACCCTCGAAGCGATGCACGTCCGCGTGCGGCAGGCGGTCCACGAGGTCGTCGAGGTAGCGATCGCTGAAGATCGGGTCGGTCGGGCCCCAGAGCATCAGGGCCGGTACGGTCAGGTCGCGGATGCCGCCGGAGATGCGGGCGATTTCGGCCGCGCTTTCGTGTGCGCCATGCACCGGGATGTCGGCGACGAACGCGCCGATCCCGCCGCGGCGGGCCGCGCCGCGGTAGGGCGCGCGATACGCCTGCTTCACCGCGGCCGGAAGCGGCGGGTGCGCCAGTGCCAGTGTCGTCTCCAGAAACGCCGGCGTGGCCACGGTGCCGGAGCCGAGCACGCTGCTCCGCAGTGCCAGCCGCAGCGGGGCAGGCACCGGCGCATCGCCCGGCTGGTGCACGGCCGTGTTCAGCAGCATGACCCCGGCAAGCACGTCCGGGTGGTCGACGGCCCAGCCGAGCGAGATCGACCCGCCCCAGTCGTGACCGAAGGTGACCACCGGGCCGGCCAGGCCGAGGGTGTCGGTCAGCTCGCCCAGGTCCCGCACGCGCGTGGCGAGCGGGCGCACCGCGCCGCTTCGCTCGGAGAAGCCCATCTCGAGCTGGTCGACGGCGATGACGCGCCAGGCCTCGCCGCCGTGACAGGCCGCATCCGTCGCCGCCGTGACGAACTCGCGCCACAGGTAGGACCAGGTGGGGTTACCGTGCACGCAGAGCACCGTGCCCACGGGGGTGACGCCCAGCTCGGCGAGACGCTCCGCGTTGTCGAGCAGGTGCCAGGTGCGGGTGACCGGATGCCCGGAGGCGGTCGACACGACCGGCACCAGGCGCGAGAACGCGGCATCGAGCCCCGACAGGCCGGCCGGCGGCAGGGACGCGGGCGCCGGCGTCGCCGCGGCGCGCGGGAGACGGTAGGACACGGGAGCAGAGCCGCGCTTCACCAGGCGAGTTCCATCATGGCCGTGTTCAGGCCACTGCCGACGCCCATCAGCAGCACCCGGTCGCCGGTCCTGAGCCGCGCGGCTTCCTCGGCCAGGGTGATCGGGATCGACGCGGGCCCCACATTGCCGTACAGCGGGTAGGTGAGCGGCACCCGGCTGCGGTCCAGCCCGGTCGCCTTCACGATCGCGTCGGTGTGCACATCCGACACCTGGTGCAGGATGTACCGGTCCATGCCCGACCAGTTCCAGTCGCGTTTGGCCTCGGTCCAGGCCGAAACGACGAGCTCCATGCCGCCCTTGAGCAGCGCCTTGGCGTCGGTGAACATGCCGTCGACGCTGCCGACGCAGAGGCCGTTGAACTCGGTGGCGGCGCGGGTCACGCCGCCGAGGATGCGGTGCCCTTCCGGATGCGCGTCGGCCCGACCGAGCACGGCCGCGGCCGCGCCGGAGCCGAGCGTCAGGCTCGCGAACTCGCTCATGAAGTCCTTGCGGTTGATGTCCGGGCGGCCGAGGCGCTCGATCGTGTTGGTCTGGATCTCGTCGGCGTCCTCCCCGTCGATGATCACGGCGTACTGCACCTGGCCGGAGTCGATCAGCTGTGCGGCCAGGGTCATGCCGTTGACGAAACCGAGGCAGGCGTTCGCGATGTCGAAGTTCGTGGCCGAGGAGGGCAGGCCGAGGCCGTGGTGGATGCGCACGGCCACCGAGGGCTCGAGGTGCTTGCGGGTCACCGAGGTGTTGATCATCAGGCCGACCTGGCCCGGCTGGATGCCGGCGGCGGCCAGGGCGCGCGTGCCGGCCGCGACGGCCGCGTCGTCGAAGGCCTGGCCGGGCGCCCAGTTACGGCGCTCGTGCACGCCCGCCACCCGCTGGAGCAGGCCGCTCGGCAGCTTCAGCCGTTTGAGGGCCGGCTGCAGGCGACGATCGATGTCCACCGAGGTCGTGACCTGCGGGGCGAGCTCGGTCGCCACCGACAGCAGGGCGACATTGCGGTGCGTCGTCGTTGCGTTACCGTCCAACTGTGGATCCCCTGTCGAATTGCAGCAGTGGTCAGCCGCGCCTCGATCATTGTGCACCAGAAGCCTGATCGTTGTCCGCACTCCTGCTGGTGCAGTCGACCGCAGACTGCGGCCACCAAAGACCTATTTTAGCCTTGTGGTCGGCCGCCGTCGCACGGGCCGCAGCCCGGCCCCTAGATGATCCCCTCGGAGAGTGTGCTCGGGTTGCCGAAGCGGTGCGCCGTGATCGAGATCGCCTGCTCGCGCAGGAACGGGAGCAGCTCGACCCGGCCGGCCTGGGTGACGGGGTGTGCGTACACCGCGATGTCCGGGCTGCCGCCGAGCGCGTGGGCCAGGCGGGAGGCCTCCGCCTGCGCCCCTGTCAGGCGGTCCCCGCCGATCAGGCGCACCCGGCTGGTGCGGATGCCACCGGCCTCGGCCCGCTGCAGCCATTCGTCGTCGCTCTCGACCGAAACCGCGATCTCGCGCTCGGCGAGCACGTTGCGCACCATCGGCGGCACCGGGATGGCACTGGAGACCTCGAACGACGCCGTCGACAGGGTCGCGGCAATGATCACGCGCAGCAGGTCGGCGAGGGTGCCGGCCTCGGTCAGGCGCACGGTGACGGGCAGCGGGCGGTAGCGGAACAGGTTGCGTTCGAGACCGAGGTCTGAGACGTCCCTGACCGCGCCGAACTCGTCGCGCCAGGCCAGCGCGTCACTCAGCGCCGACCGGCGCAGCACGTCGAAGTCCGCGTAGTCGAGCACGGTCTGCGCCGCCTCTATCAGGGCGGTGACGGTTTGGTCGAGGCCGCGCAGGTGGAGCGTCGAGCTGTTGCGGCCGGCTTCGCTCACCCAGCCGCCGAACCCGTACAGGTAGTTCGGGCCGCCGGCCTTGGTGCCCGGGCCCACGGCCGAGCGCTTCCAGCCGCCGAAGGGCTGGCGCTGCACGATCGCGCCGGTGATGCCGCGATTCACGTAGAGGTTTCCGGCCTCGATCGTGTCCAGCCATTCGGTCAGCTCGGCCGGGTCGAGCGAGTGCAGCCCCGAGGTGAGGCCGTAGTCGACCGCGTTCTGGAAACGGATGGCCTCCGCCAGGTTGCGGGCGTGCATCACTCCGAGCACGGGCCCGAAGAACTCGGTCAGGTGCACGTAGGAGCCGGGCAGCACCCCGGTGCGGATGCCCGGCGACCAGAGGGTGCCGGACTCGTCGAGCTGCTGGGGCTCGACCAGCCACTTTTCGCCGACGCCGAGCGTGGTGAGGGCGTGGCGCAGCTTGCCCTCGGCCGGCTCGATGATGGGGCCCATCTGGGTGACCGGGTCGGAGGGGCGGCCGACGCGCAGGGAGGTCGCGGCATCCGTCAACTGACTGATGAAGCGCTCCGATTTGGCGACCGATCCGACCAGGATGACCAGGCTCGCGGCCGAGCACTTCTGCCCGGCGTGCCCGAAGGCGCTCTTGATGACATCGGCGGCGGCGAGGTCGAGGTCGGCGGAGGGAGTGACGATGATGGCGTTCTTGCCGCTTGTCTCGGCCAGGAGGGGCAGGTCTTCGCGGAAGCTGCGGAACAGCTGCGCGGTCTCGTAGCCGCCGGTCAGGATGACGCGGTCGACGGCCGGGTGCGAGATCAGGCGGGTACCCAGTTCCCGGTCGGCGAGGTCCACGAGCACGAGCAGGTCGCGCGGCACGCCGGCTTCCCAGAGCGCCTCGACCATGACCGCGCCGGAACGCTGGGCGAGCTTGGCGGGCTTGACGATGACGCCGGAGCCGGCCGCGAGGGCGGCGAGCACGCCGCCGGCGGAGATGGCTACCGGGAAATTCCACGGCGGGGTGACCACGGTCAGCTTCGAGGGCACGAAGATCGCGCCCTGCACGGCGTCGAGGTCGCGGGCCCGTTCGGCGTAGTAGTGGGCGAAGTCGATCGCCTCGCTGACCTCGGGGTCACCCTCGGCGATGGTCTTACCGGTTTCGGCGGCCATCACCTCGATCAGGCGGTCGCGGTTCGCGGCGAGCGCGAGCCCGGCCCGGTGCAGCACTGCGGCGCGCTCCGCTCCGGTGCGCTGCCCCCAGGCGGCGCCGCAGGCCGCCGCGGCCTCAATCAGGCGGTCCAGCTCGGCCGGGTCGCTGACCCGGGCGTCACGGATGGCGTCCAGCCCGAGCGTGGAGGTCTCGACCCGGCTCAGGATGTGACGACCCCAGGCCCGGTTCGCGGGCAGGGACGGGTCTGTGTCGGGTTCGTTGTGGAAACCGGGGTGCGGCAGGCTCTCGACCGAGCCGCGGGTGAGCCCGAGCACGGCTGCGGTGAGCCCGACGCCGGACTCGTCGCCGACTTCATCCTCGTCATCGCCGGATTCGCTTGCGGGTACCTCGCCGCGGCCGGCTGCATCGAGCTGGGTGACCTGGATACGGTCCTGGCGGCGGTTCGGCTGTGGGACGACCGCGTCGAGGCCCGCGAGAGAGGCCAGGAACCGCTCCTTCTCGCGGTCGAAGAGCTGCGGGGAACTCGTCAGCTCGAACACCGCCGACATGAAGTTGTCCTGGCTGGCGTTCTCCTCGAGGCGGCGGATCAGGTAGCTGATGGCCACGTCGAATTCGGCCGGGTTCACGACGGGCGTGTAGAGCAGGAGGCGGCCGACGTCGCGGCTCACGGCCTCGGCCTGGCTGGTGGCCATGCCCAGCAGCATCTCGAACTCGACCCGGTCGTCCACGCCGCGCTTCGTGGCCAGGAGGTGGGCCCAGGCCACGTCGAAGAGGTTGTGGCCGGCGACGCCGATCTTGACGGCATCCGTGTTCTGCGGGGTGAAGGCCCAGTCGAGCACGCGCTTGTAGTTCGTGTCGCTGTCCTGCTTGGTGGAGTAGGTCGCCAGCGGCCAGTCGTGCACGGCCGAGTCGACGTGTTCCATGGCCAGGTTGGCGCCCTTGACGACACGCACCTTGATCGGGGCTCCACCCGCGGCCCGGCGGCCCTGTGCCCAGTGAGTAAGACCCTGCAGGGCCCCGAGGGCGTCGGGCAGGTAGGCCTGCAGCACGATGCCGGCCTCCAAGTGCAGCAGCTGAGGCTGGTCGAGGATGCGCTCGAACACCGCGATGGTGAGGTCGAGGTCGCGGTACTCCTCCATGTCGAGGTTGATGAACTTGGCCCCGGTGGTGGAGCCGCCCCCGGTGGTCGAACCGCCCCCGGTGGTCGAACCGCCCCCCGCCGCCAGCTCGTAGAGCGGGGTCAGGCGTTCGACGACGCGGTCGACGGCCTCGTCGAAGGACCACATCGACAGCTGGCTGGCGATGGAGGAGACCTTGATCGAGACGTAGTCCACGTCGTCGCGGGCCAGCAGGGCGCGGGTTCCCTCGAGGCGGCGCAGCGCCTCCTTCTCCCCGAGCACGGCCTCGCCGAGCAGGTTGATGTTGAGCCGGTTGCCGGACTCGCGCAGGTGGGCGATCGCCGGACCGAGCTTCTCGGGCGTGGCGTCCACGACCAGGTGCCCGACCATCTGGCGCAGCACCTTCCGCGCGGCGGGGATGACCACCCAGGGCACCACCGGGCCGAGCACGCCGCCGAGGCCGATGGCGCCGCGCAGGTAGGAGGGGAGGAAGCCGGGCGCCTGTTTCGCAACCTTCTGCAGGTTGTAGCCGGCGACCATGAGGTCTTCCGGGCGCATGACGCCGTCGACGAAGCCCACGGTGAAGTCGAGCCCGTTCGGGTCTTTCAGCACGCCGGCGAGGCGCTGGGCCGACAGGTCGGCGGGGATCGTGGCGCTCTCGGCGAGCCACTTCTGCACGAGGGCGACCACATCGGCGCTGAGATCGTGCTGCACGGATGGAGTGGAGTTGGTCATGGTCACGAGGCTAGTTCTTTCGTTCACGGCGGACGGCTGTTCTCAGTGTGAGGTTTTCGTTCCTTTAGCAAAAGCGAATCTTTATGATCGATATTGATTAGCATTTATGATCAGTATTGATACGATCGAGGAGGGTGACGGATGCTGGATGTGCGCCGACTGCGTCTGCTGCACGAGCTCAAGATCCGCGGCACCCTGGCGGGAGTCGCCGAAGCCCTCGCTTACAGCCCGTCCGCTGTGTCGCAGCAGCTCGCGCTACTGGAGAAAGAGGCCGGGGTTTCCCTGTTGCAGAAGGTCGGGCGCCGGGTGCGGCTCACCCCGCAGGCCGAGGTTCTGGTGCTGCACACGACCTACCTGCTCGAACGGCTGGAACTGGCCGAGGCGGAGATGACCGCGTCGCTGACGACCGTGTCCGGCACGGTGCGCGTGGCCCTGTTCCAGTCCGCGGCGCACGCCCTCATCCCTCAGGCCCTCACGTTGCTCGCCGAGGAGTTCCCCGAGCTGCGGGTCGAGGTCACCGAGCGCGAGCCGGAGCGCGGCCTGTTCGAGGTGTCTGCGCGCGATTTCGACCTCGTGCTCGCCGAACAGTATCCCGGGCACACCCGGGTGCACTGGCCTGACCTGGACCGTGTGAACCTGGCGACGGATGCGCTCCGGCTGGCCGTTCCGCCCTCGCGCGGCGGCCGCGCGGCGGCAGCGTCGCTCGCCGACGCCGCCGATCTGCCCTGGGTGATGGAGCCGGAGGGAACCGCCTCACGGCACTGGGCGACCCAGCTCTGCCGGTCGGCGGGATTCGAGCCCGACGTGAGGTTCGAGACGGCCGACCTGATCGCGCACATCCGCCTGATCGAATCCGGCAATGCCGTCGGCATCCTGCCGGACTTGATCTGGGCCGGGAAGATGCCGACCGTCCGCGGTGTCGAGCTGCCCGGCGGGCCGCTCCGCACCGTCTTCTCCTCGGCCCGGCGCTCGAGTGCCAGCCGACCGGGCGTGCTCGCCGTGCGCGACGCCCTGGCCCGCGCCGTGGAACTGGTCGCCGCCCCGGTGACAGGTTGACCTTCCCCGGCTTTGATCGTTGAACGGGCGCGTCCGGCGGCTCGCGTCGACACCCGTGAACGGAGCCCCACCATGACGAAGCCAACCGCTGTGCTCGCCTTCGCCGCCGTCGCCCTCGCGCTGGGCCTGACCGGATGCTCCACCGGCGCCGATAGCGCGGACGTGACGGGCACGTGGGGCACCCCCGACGCCAGCGGTACGCCCGGCCTCGAGCTGAAGGCCGACTCGTCCGTGACCGGCACCGACGGCTGCAACCGGCTCGTCGGCACCTGGTCGATGAGCGGCGACACCGTCGAGTTCGGCACGTTCGCGTCGACCCTGATGGCCTGTGAGGGCGTCGACACCTGGCTGGGCGGAGCGAGCACGGCCACCGTGGCCGGGTCGACCATGACCATCCAGGACGCCGACGGCGACGAGCTCGGCACGCTCGAACGTGCCGACTGACCCGGCCGGGCGGGCAAGCTGCGCGGGCCCGACGCCCCGGGCTGGTCTCGGTTCCTGAGTAGTCTCGGTGCATGAGCGAACCCACACACGATGTCGTGATCATCGGCGGCGGACACAACGGCCTGACGGCCGCCGCCTATCTGGCCCTGGCCGGCAAAAGCGTTCTCCTACTCGAGCAGGGCGAACACGTCGGAGGCGCGGCCATCTCAGCCCCGGCCTTCCCCGGCGTCGACGCGCGGCTCTCGCGCTACTCCTACCTGGTCAGCCTGCTGCCGCAGCGAATCATCGACGAGCTCGGTCTCGAGATCGGGCTGGCCCGGCGCCGGTACTCCTCGTACACCCCCGATCCGGCCGACACCCGAACCGGACTCCTGGTCGACCGCGGCGACGAGCCGGCCACCCGCGCCAGCTTCGACCGGGTCGGCGCGGCCGCCGATTTTTCCGCCTGGAATGCCTTCTACCGTGACACGGAGAGCGTTGCCCGGGCGCTCTTCCCCACCGTCTGCGAGCCGCTGCCCACGCGCTCGGAGGCCAGGACCCTGCTCGGAGACGACATGCTTTGGGAGCAGTTCTTCGAGCGGCCGCTCGGCGGCGCGCTCCGTGATCGCTTCCAGAACGACCTCGTGCGCGGGGTGGTCGCCACCGACGGCCTGATCGGCACCTTCACGTCGCTGGACAGCGCGGAGCTCGACGCGAACCGCTGCTTCCTGTACCACGTCATCGGCAACGGGACCGGGGACTGGGACGTGCCGGTCGGCGGCATGGGCGCCGTCTCCGGCGAGCTGGAGAAGGCCGCCCGGCAGGCCGGCGCCCGGATCGTGACGGAGGCCGAGGTCACCGGCGTCACGCCGGAGGGCGAGGTGAGCTACCGGCACGGCGGCGCCCTGCGGGTCGTTCAGGGCCGGCACGTGCTCGCCAACGTCGCCCCGTGGGTGCTGCGGGGTCTCCTCGGCGAGGCCGCGCCGGCATCCGTGCGCCCCGACGTCGAGCCGGGTGCCGGCCCGAGTGCCGGGCCGAGCGCGGGGCCCGACGCCAAACCGGAGGGCGCGCAGGTCAAGGTGAACCTGCTACTCCGCCGACTGCCGCTGCTGCGCGACGAGGACGTGTCCCCCGAGGCCGCGTTCGGCGGCACCTTCCACATCAACGAGACCCTGACCCAGCTGGAGAGCGCCTACAACCAGGCCGACCACGACGGCTTCCCCGAGCTGCTGCCCTGCGAGATCTACTGCCACTCGCTCAGCGACCCGAGCATCCTCTCCCCCGAGCTCGTCGCCGCCGGCGCGCAGACCCTCACGGTGTTCGCGCTGCACGCCCCGCACCGCTGGCTCACCGAGGAGAACAACGACGTCAGCCGCGACCGGCTGCAAGCCGCCGTTCTGGCGTCGCTGAATTCCGTTCTGGCCGAACCCATCGAGGACCTCTTGCTGAGCGATGCCGCCGGCCGGCCCTGCATCGAGACGAAGACCACGCTCGACCTGGAGCACGCCCTCAACCTCCCCGGCGGCAACATCTTCCACGGTCCTCTGGAATGGCCGTTCCTCGAGGACGACGCGCCGCGATCCACCGCGGCCGAGCGTTGGGGGGTGGCGACGGAGCATCCGCGGATTCTGATCTGTGGGGCGGGCGCCAGACGCGGCGGCGGCGTCAGCGGCATCGGCGGTCACAATGCGGCGATGGCGGTGCTCGAGGGGTAGGCGCCGGGTCCCGGCCGGAGGGCGTGGCTGTTGATCCCCGCCCGGAGAAGGGCATAGTTTTGTACTGAGGCCCGTGCCTCACTCACCGTGGAGGTTCGCATGTCATTCAAGCCAACCGGACGCCTTGCCTATCGCGAAGACGGTCTGTACCTCATGCTCGACCGGCTCTTCAGCGCGTCGAAGGACGACGTGTGGGCGAGCGTGAGCCGGTCCGCCGGCCTCCAGGGCTGGATCGGAACCTACACGGGCGCTCCCGAGACCGGCGCCGTGCGATTCAAGTTGGACGAAGCGGATGCCGAGTGGGAGTACGTGAGCATCATCAAGTGCATCCCGCCGAAGCGGTTCACCGCCGACATCGGCGAGGGTGCCGCCGCCCGGCACGTGATCCTGCACCTCGTCGAGGGGGCGGGGATGACCACCCTCACCTTCGGCCAGCGCCTGCACTCCGCCGCGGAGGCCGCCACCGTCGGCCCGTTCTGGGACTACTACTTCGACCGTCTCGTTGCGGCGCGCACCGGTCAGCCGATACCCGCCCGGACCCACTACAAGCCCCACGTCGAGTACTACAGTGAGCTCATCCCGCCCAAGAAGGCCACCGAACCCACCGTCTAGTCCTGATCGATTGGTTGTGTCGCTCGCGGAGGATCAGAGCTGATCGCCCCGCGTGGACGCTGGTCGCCCGCGTGGACGCTGGTCAGCACAGGCGCCACGCCATGCCCGGCGTCGAACCAATTCGACGGAGATTCTCGGGCAAAACTGCATTTCCGTACTGTTTCGGGTTGATTCGGGCAGAATCTCCGTCGAATTCGTTCGGGCTACGGGCGGGGGTGCCGCAGGACCCCGGACTCGGCTGACACGGCAGACACGGCGCGTGGCGCTCCCACTCAGGTCCAGTGGCTGGGGGCGGCGGCGCGGGTGGCGGGCATCGCGACATCCGCGCTCCACTCGAGCAGCCAGGCCGGCACCGTCACGTCCTCGGGCACCGCGCCCACGGCGTCGACGAGCTCGTCGATGCCCACGACCCCTCCGCTGCGCTTCAGGAACCGTCCGCGGATGAAGCCCTGCGCGTAGATCTCCGGGGTTCCGTCGGCGTCCGGCCGCACGAACCGCTGCTCCACGTAGACGGCCTTCTCGTCGAAGCCCAGGATGCGCGACTCCACCGTGAACTTCTGGCCGAGGGTCAGCGACTTGCGGAAACTGATCGTCTCCGACACCACCACCGGGTACCAGCCGCGCTTCAGGAAGATCGCCCAGATGCCGGTACGGTGCAGCATGTCGAAGCGGGCGATGTCCATGATCGACAGGTATACGCCGTTGTTCATATGCCGAAGGATGTCCTGGTCGGTCGGCAAAGTGATGAACCGGGTGCTGGCCACGTCGTAGTGGCCCAGGCGCGGGCCGAAGCGGGAGAAGACGGAGTGCAGGAGGGTGCGCCAGAGCATGTGCATCTTGAGAGGCTAGCCACCGGCGGTGCCGGGGCGCATTCTGCTGCCGCGAGCCACAAGCATCCGGGCCCGCACGACCGGAACCTGCACGATTACCACAGTGCCTCCGGTTGAGCGTGCCCGTTCCGTGGGTCACTCTCGACCGGACCAGGCACACTCGCGACAGCGGATGCCCCGGACTCCCGGCCGGGTTAACCTTTCGTATATGGTCCCGTTGCCCAACCTGCTGACGTTCGCGCTGGCATCCGTCGCCCTGATCGTGCTGCCCGGACCCACCGTGCTGTTCGTGATCGGGCGGTCCCTGGCGCTCGGACGCCTCGGCGGTCTGCTGAGCGTGCTCGGCAACGCCCTCGGGCTGATCCCGGTGGTCGCGGCCGTCGCGCTGGGCCTCGGCGCAATCGTGACCGGATCGATCGTGGTGTTCACGACGATCAAGTTCGCCGGCGCCGCGTACATCGTCTACCTCGGCGTGCAGGCCATCCGGCACCGGCACGCGGCCGCCCGGAGCCTCGGACTGAGCAGCGTGCCGAAGACGAAGTGGCGCCTGCTGGCCGAGGGATCGGTCGTGGGGATCAGCAACCCCAAGTCGATCGTGTTCTTCGTGGCCGTGCTGCCCCAGTTCGTGGACTACTCGGCCGGGGCCGTCCCGCTGCAGCTGCTGACTCTGGGCCTCGTGTTCGTGCTGCTTGCCCTGCTCGGCGACAGCGTGTGGGCCCTCGCGGCAGGCTCGGCCCGCGATTGGTTCGCCTCGTCCCCCCGCCGCATGGAGCACCTCTCCGCGGGCGGCGGTGTCATGATGATCGGCCTCGGCGGCGTGCTCGCCGCCACGGGCGCCCAAGCCTGACCTTGCCCCCGGTGGTCGACCGCGGTTCCGATATCGGCCCCGAAAGTCGGGCCTGTCGGACCCGGTGAGCCGATGTCCGAAGGTTTCTCTGCGGCCCGCATCCGTCGCGGCGCACCCGGTGGAAGCTGGCGGACCGTAGAACATGCGCCGGCTTCCACAGGGTGCGCCACGAACGTTCTAGGCGACGGTTGCGACGGCCGCGAGCGGCACCCCGGCGACGCGGCGCACGAAGGCACCCAGGCGGCGGTAGACCTCGTGCGATTCCGGATGCGCGGCGTCCTGCTGCCGGGTGTGGCGCGTGTTGGTCTGCTTCCGGTCGTAGATCAGCGCGTCGACCGCGATGGAGCGCCGGCGCAGCGCAGCGATGAAATTGAGGTTCGCCCGGTAGAAGTAGTCACGCTCCGAGGTGGTCACGAACACCGGCGGGAACCCGCGCTCGAGCCACTCGATCGGGGACATGAACCGGGCCGCGGTACGCAGCACGACCCCGCGGCCGCGCTCCGGCAGCAGCATCCGCAGAAAATTCAGGCTCAGCACGAATCCGTGCTCGAACATCACCGAGATGTCGGCGATCCCCGCCGAACTCCTCGATGTGGCGGGCCACCCAACGCAACACCTCGTTGCCGTCGTCCAACATGTGCTTCAGCTGGAAGCGCGTCGCCATCCGGTAGTTCGCGTTGACGACGATCATGCCGTCGACCGCCTGGCTGGCCGCGTACTCCGTCAGCGGCGCCTTGTCGCCCGAGGTCCAGCCGCCGCCGTGGAAGTAGACGTAGACCGGCAGCGGCCCCGGCGCGCGAATTGCGGGGCTGCGACGGGCGGTTCATCGGGTGGGGCTGCAGATCTGGATCACCCGAGAACCGGAGGAGAAACGCCCGTGGACAACCTGAGAAGACCTCGGCTCAGGGGTTGTGGGCGGCTCCTCCGTGCACACCCGTGGCCTCGAGCACCGCGCGCGCCAGGGTGTGGAAGTGCAGGTTGAACCCCAGCACGGCCGGCGTGGAGTCCGGGTCGATGTCGAGCCGGGCCACGTCGACCGCGTGCACGATGAACTGGTACCGGTGCGTGCCGGTGCCGGCCGGAGGGCTCGCGCCGACGAAAGCCGACTGACGGCCTTCATTGGGCAGGGTCACGGCACCCCTCGGCAGCAGCCGGCCGCCCGGAGCGCCGGCGTCTGCGGGCAGGGCCACGCAGTCGGCCGGCAGGTTGACGACCGCCCAATGCCAGAATCCGGACCCGGTCGGAGCGTCCGGGTCGTACAGGGTCACCGCGAAACTCTTCGTGTCGGCCGGGAATCCCGACCACTCCAGGTGCGGGGACAGGTTCCGGCCGCCGGAGGCGGTGCCGTACTGCGCCGCGGTGAGGGGCACTCCGTCGGTCATGTCCGTGCTCGTCAGCGTGAATAGCGGTACAGCGCCGAACCGGGCGAGAGGATCGTTCTGGGCCATTGGGCCTCCAATTGGTTGCCAGAAGCTTAGCCAACCGGCCACCCGGCCCGCGCCCCCCCACCCAGGCACCCACCCGGATATCAGCCGAATACCAGCCGGCGAACTCGGTAAAATGGCGCGGTGGCTATTCCGAAGATCCTGCTCTACTACGTCTTCACCCCGCTGGCCGACCCCGAGGCCGTGCGTCTCTGGCAGCGAGACCTGTGCGAATCGCTGGGCCTGCGCGGGCGAATCCTGATCTCCACCGACGGCCTCAACGGCACCGTCGGCGGCGACCTTCCCGCGATCAAGCGCTATCTGCGCAAGACTCGGGACTACGCCCCGTTCAAGAATCTCGACGTCAAGTGGAGCGAGGGCACCGGGCTCGATGAGCAGGGCTTGAGCCTCGACTTCCCCCGGCTGGTCGTGAAGGTGCGGGATGAGATCGTGAGCTTCGGCGCACCCGGCGAGTTGCGCGTCGACGCCGGCGGCGTGGTCGGCGGCGGCGCCAAGCTCTCCCCGGCCGAGCTGCACGCCCTCATCGGTGAGCGCGGCGACGAGGTCGTTTTCTTTGACGGCCGCAACGCGTTCGAGGCCGAAATCGGCCGCTTCCAGAACGCGATCGTGCCGGATGTCGCCAACACCCGCGAGTTCGTGGCTGAGCTGGAGAGCGGCACGTACGACCACCTCAAGGACAAGCCCGTCGTCACCTACTGCACCGGCGGCATCCGCTGCGAGGTGCTCAGTTCCCTGATGAAGGAGCGCGGCTTCGGCGAGGTCTACCAGCTTGACGGCGGCGTCGTGCGCTACGGCGAGGCCTTCGGCGACGACGGCCTCTGGAACGGTTCGCTCTACGTTTTCGACCAGCGGATGTCGCTGGACTTCAGCGACCACACCGCCGTGATCGGGCGCTGCTTGGTGTGCGGTGAACCGACGAAGAACCTGCTCAACTGCCGAGATGCCTCCTGCCGGGAACAGCTCGTCGTCTGCCCGGGCTGCGTCGCTGCCAAGACCCCGGCGTGCGCGGCCCACGCCACCGCCCACGCTGACGCGCACACCGGGGCCTGACCGGCCGCGGTGCGCCCTTTCGCAGATGCCGACATGCTACTTCCCCGGGGCAGGAGGCGGGGCCGTGATTGGATGCACTGTGACCTTTGATGCGCAGACGATCCGACCCAGCTTTCCCGCCCTCGCCACCGGCACGGCCTTCTTCGACGGCCCGGGCGGCACCCAGACCCCGCTGGCGGTCGGTTCCGCGATCGCGTCGACCCTGACCGGGCCGCTCTCGATCCGGGGAACCGGAAGTACCTCCCAGCAGAACGCGGAGGACGCCGTCACCGGGTTCCGGAGCGCCATGGCGGATCTGCTCGGCGCCGAAGAACGCGGAATCGTCTACGGACGCAGCGCCACGCAGCTGACCTACGACCTGGCGAACGCCCTGTCCGCCGGATGGGGCCCGGGCGACGAGGTCGTGGTCACCCGGCTCGACCACGACGCGAACATCCGCCCGTGGATGCAGGCCGCCGACCGGGCCGGCGCCACGGTGCGTTGGGCGGACTTCGACCCGGCCACCGGTGAGCTGAGCGTCCCGGACATCGCCGCGGTCCTCAGCGAGCGCACCCGGCTGGTAGCCGTGACCGCCGCCTCCAACCTGATCGGCACCCGCCCGCCGGTGGCGGCGATCGCCCGGCTCGCACATTCCGTCGACGCGCTCCTCTACGTCGACGGCGTGCACTACACGCCGCACGCGTCGGTGGACGTCGTGGCGCTGGGAGCGGACTTCTTCGTCTGTTCGGCCTACAAGTTCTTCGGTCCGCACTGCGGGATTCTCGCTTCCGCGCCCGCGCTGCTCGAAACGATATATCCCGACAAGCTGGTGCCCTCGAGCGACCAGGTGCCCGAGCGTTTCGAGCTGGGCACGCTCCCCTACGAGACGATGGCGGGGGTCACGGCCGCCGTCGAATTCCTCGCCGGCCTCGGCGACTCCGCGCCGGCCGGGGCCTCTCGGCGGGAGCGCCTGATCCGCTCGTCCCAGGCTCTCGAACACCACGAGGAGACCCTGCGCGGCGAACTGGAGGCCGGCCTGGCGGAGCTGCCGGGGGCGCGACTGCACTCGAGGGCTGCCGTGCGCACACCCACCGTGCTGGTCACGTTCGCCGGCCACGACACCGCGGATGCGTCCCGCCACCTGTGCAAGCAGGGCATCCTCGCCCCCGCCGGCTCGTTCTACGCCCTCGAAGCCTCCCGGCACCTCGGACTCGGCGACCGTGGCGGCCTGCGGATCGGCCTCGCCCCCTACAACACCGTCGATGAGGTGGCCCGGCTGCTCGCCGCACTGCGCGTCTTCCTCCGCGTCACCTGACCCGGTCGTCTCCGCCCCTAGGCTGGAACCAGATCCCAGCGAACGACTATCAGCGAGGGACTACCAGCAACGAAGGGGGAACGGATGCCGGTCGGCGCGGTCATCGAGTTCAGCAACATCACCAAGACGTTCGGCAGCGTCACCGCGGTGGACAACCTGTCCTTCACCGTGGAGCCCGGCCGGGTCACCGGCTTTCTCGGCCCCAACGGCGCCGGAAAGACCACCACGCTGCGCATGCTGCTCGGGCTGGTCACGCCCACGTCCGGCACGGCCACCATCGACGGCATCCGCTACCGTGACCTGCCGCGCCCGCTGCAGACCGTCGGGGCCGCCCTGGAGGCAGCCAGCTTCCATCCCGGCCGCAGTGCCCGGAACCACCTGGCGGTCTACGCCATCGCGGCGGGGCTGCCCTCCGCCCACATCGACGCGGTGCTGCACACGGTCGGCCTCGGCGCACACGGCGCCCAGCGTGTCGGCGGCTTCTCGCTCGGCATGCGGCAGCGGCTCGGCCTGGCCTTCACCCTGCTCGGCGACCCCGGCGTGCTCGTGTTGGACGAGCCGATCAACGGGCTCGACCCGGAGGGGATCAAATGGATCCGCGGCTTCCTCCGCACCATGGCCGATGAGGGGCGCACGGTCCTGGTCAGCTCCCACCTGCTCTCCGAGGTGCAGCAGAGCGTCGACGACGTGATCATCATCGCCGACGGAGCTCTCGTGCACCGAGGCACCCTGTCGAGCCTCGAGACCGAGGCGGCGCCGCGCATCCTGGTCGACTCCCCCGACCGCACGGCTCTTGAGGCCGCCCTCAGCCAGGCCGGCATCGAGTTTTCCACCGGGCGCACCGGGTTGTTCGCCGCTGCGCCCGACCCGGCCCTGATCGGCCACATCGCGTTCTCGGCCGGCGTGGAACTCAGCGCTTTGCACCGGGAGAGGAAGGGGCTCGAGGAGGCCTTCCTCGCCCTCGTGAACGGCAACGCAAACGGAAACGGAGGCGAGTCGCGATGACGTCCTTCAGCCGCGCCCTCGGCGCCGAGTTCGCCAAGCTCGGCACAACGCGCCTGTGGTGGGTCCTCGCCGCGGTCATGTTCGGTTATATCGCCCTGCTCGCCGGCGGCCTCTCGGCGCTGTTCGCGGGGATCGAGAGCGGCGCGATCAGCCCGGATGCCGCCGGTACCGGATCCCAGGGACTCGCCGGGTTCGGCAGCCTCCCACCCCTGATCTACAGCTTCGCGTCATCCGTCGGCTATGTCTTCCCGGTTCTGCTCGGGGCCCTCGCCACCACGGGCGAATTCCGGCACCAGACCCTCACCCCCACGTTCCTCGCCAATCCCCGGCGGGCCCAGGTGCTCGGGGCCAAGACGATCACTCTCTTCGTGGTCGGCGCGGTCTTCGGGGTCGTCGCGCTGCTCGCATCCGTCGGCGTCGGCGCGCTCGTCATCAACGCGTTCGACGTCGACCCGCTGCTGGCCGATAGCGCTACCTGGGCGCTGATCGGCCGCACGGTGCTCGCCATGGCCATCTGGTCGACCATCGGTGTGGGCCTCGGCGTGCTCGTGCATAGCCAGGTGGCGTCGATCGTCATCGTGCTCGCCTTCACCCAGTTCGTCGAACCGCTGCTGCGCTTCGCATCCCTGTTCACCGACGTGACGCGAGGGATCGGCAACTACCTGCCGGGGGCCGCCTCCGATGCCCTGGTCGGCGCGAGCTTTTTCACCCTCGCCGCGCCGGGAGGCACCCCGGCGGCGCTGCTCGAGTGGTGGCAAGGCGGGCTCGTCCTCCTGGCCTACATGCTCGCCGCGACCGTGATCGGCTATGCGGTCAGCTGGAAGCGCGACGTCACCTGACCACCTGACCCGAGCGCCCGCGTAGTCTCGACGCATGGGTATTGAGACTGAGTTCCGGGCCATCGTCGTCGACCGCATCGAAAATGCCGAGGGCCGGAAGACGCAGAGCGCGGCCCTCCGCGTGGTTGACGACGGCTTCCTGATGGCCGGCGACGTCACCATCGCGGTCGAGTACTCAAGCATCAACTACAAGGACGGGCTCGCCCTGATGGGCCGCCCCGGGGTCGTGCGCGCCTGGCCCCTGATCGCCGGGATCGACCTGGTCGGAACGGTCGAGCAGAGCGCCGACCCGCGCTGGTCGGCCGGAGACCAGGTCATCCTCAACGGGGCCGGCCTGAGCGAGACGCACCACGGCGGGTTGGCCCAACGGGCCCGCGTGTCGGGGGGCTCCCTGGTGCGGCTGCCGAACGGTATCAACGCCGTACGGGCCGCCGCGATCGGCACGGCCGGGTTGACCGCCATGCTGTCCGTGCTTGGCCTCGAACGGGGTGGAGTCACACCGGAATCCGGTGCCGTGCTCGTGACCGGCGCGGCCGGCGGGGTCGGCAGTGTTGCCGTGGCACTGCTCGCCGCCCGCGGCTTCCAGGTGCACGCGTCAACCGGCCGCATCGACGAGCTCGGGGACTACCTGCGCGGGCTCGGCGCCGTCGAACTCGTCGATCGCCGCACCCTCAGCGAGGCCGGCAAACCGCTGCAGGGCCAGCGCTGGGCCGGGGCCGTCGATTCGGTCGGCAGCGCCACCCTCGCCAACGTCCTCGCCCAGACGAACTACGGCGGAGTGGTCACCTCCTGCGGCCTGGCCCAGGGGGCCGACCTTCCGGCCACGGTCATGCCCTTCATCCTGCGCGCCGTCAGCCTGATCGGGATCAATTCGGTCGAGGCTCCGCTCGCCCAGCGCGAAGAGGCCTGGCAGCGCCTCGCCACGGACCTCGACCTGAGCCTGCTCGACCAGCTCACCCAGGTGATCCCGCTGGAGGCGAGCTTCAGTGCCGCCGCGGGCATCCTCGCGGGCATCATGCACGGTCGCACCGTCGTCGACGTGCGCCGCTAGCACGCGTCTCCGAGGCTGCGGCTGCGGCTGCGGCTGCCGCTGCCGCTGCGGCTCAACGTCGTCCCGAACGAATTCGACGGAGATTTTGCTCAAAACAGGCCCTAAACATCCGTTTCAGTCCGGAATCGGTAAAATCTCCGTCGAATCGGTTCGACAGCGGACGTGCTCGACCAGTGGGACGGTCAACCGCCGAGCTTGAGCGACGCGATCAGGTCCGGGGCGTGGTTGGTGGTCAGGATCACCCGGGAGAACTCATCGTCAATGAGGTCGATCACGACCGCCTGGCGCTTGCGCTTGATCGCCAGGAAGTCCTTGCCGCCGCGGAACTTCCAGGTGCCCACCGCGACCACCAGCGGCAGGCCCACCCCGGGAGAACGGATCCCGCGGATCCAGATCCACGGGTCATCCGTGATCGTCACCGAACGGATGTTCCCCCGCGGTACGACGATGTCCTCGCGCCGCAGGGCGAGGGTCTTCTCCGCTTTCGTGAGGTGGATCTCAAGCCGGTCAGGGTGAACGCGGAGGGAAGCCATGCGTCTAGTCTGCCTGTTCCGGGACGAAATCCACCTGTCGGAACCTCACAAAGGAATAACTCCCGGGTGTACGGGTCACACCTGCGGGTCACACCTGCGGGTCACACCTGCGGGGTCGCGGCGGCCGCGGCCTTCGCTGCGGCAGGGAGGGCGTCGAGGATCCAGCCGACCGCGCTCTCGTCGTGGGCGTTGGAGACGAACCAGGCCTCGAACACGGACGGCGGCAGCGAAACGCCCTGATCCAGCATGGAGTGGAAGAACGGACCGTAGCGGAACGTCTCCTGGCGCTGCACCTGAGCGTAGTCCCGAGGCGCGCTGGCGGCGGCTTCGGCACCGAATACGAAGCTGAACAGGTTGCCGGCCCGCTGCACGCTGTGCGCGACGCCCTCGGCCGAGAAGGCGGCGGAGACGGCCTCGGAGAGCAGCAGCGCGGTGGCGTCGATGCGCTCGTAGACGCTCTCGTCCAGGGCCCGCAAGGTGGCGATGCCGGCGGCGACCGCCACCGGGTTCCCGGAGAGCGTGCCGGCCTGGTAGACCGGGCCATTCGGAGCCAGGAAGTCCATCACGTCGGCGCGACCACCGAGGGCCGCCACCGGCAGGCCTCCGCCGATGACCTTGCCGTAGGTGAACAGGTCCGGCGTGTAGTCCGCCTGCCCCTGGCCCATGGTGTCCAGTCCCCAGTAGCCGGCCGGATGCACCCGGAAGCCGGTGAGGACCTCGTCGATGATCAGGAGCGCGCCTTGCTCGTGCGCGAGGGCGGTGAGCGCGGCGTTGAAGCCGGCGTCGGGAGCCACGACACCCATGTTCGCCGCCGCCGCCTCGGTGATCACGGCGGCGATCCGGCCCGGGTGCGCCTCGAAGGCGACTCGTACGGCATCCAGGTCGTTGTACGGCAGCACGAGGGTCTGCGCGGCCGTCGCTGCCGTGACCCCGGCCGAGCCGGGCAGGGCCAACGTGGCCAGGCCGGACCCTGCCTGAGCCAGCAGTCCGTCCGAGTGACCGTGGTAATGCCCGGCGAACTTGATCAGCAGGTCACGACCGGTGAAACCGCGGGCCAGACGGATGGCCGTCATGGTGGCCTCGGTGCCGGTCGAGACCAGGCGCAGCTTCTCGACCGCGCCGACGCGTTCCTCGATCAGTTCGGCCAGGATGGTCTCGCCGGGCGTAGAGGCACCGAAGGACAGTCCGAGCGCGGCGGCATCCTGCACCGCCTGCACGACCTCCGGGTGGGCGTGGCCGAGGATGGCCGGGCCCCAGGAGCTGACCAGGTCGACGTATTCACGCCCGTCCGAGTCGGTGACGTAGGCGCCCTTCGCTTTAACCAGGAACAGCGGGGTTCCCCCGACCGACCGGAAGGCCCGAACGGGTGAGTTCACTCCGCCGGGGATGGCGCGCTGCGCGCGGGCGAAAAGATCGTCGTTGCGGGACATCATCGGGCCTGTCTTTCGTTGAACCAGGTGGCCAGTTCGACCGCCCAGTAGGTGAGCACGGCGTCCGCTCCGGCGCGACGGATGCTGAGCACGGACTCCTCGACGGCCCGGCGGCGGTCGATCCAGCCGTGGGCGGCTGCGGCCTCAATCATCGCGTATTCACCGGACACCTGGTAGGCCCAGACCGGAACGTCACTGACGGCGGCGACCTCGGCGAGCACGTCGAGATAGCTGCCGGCGGGCTTCACCATCACGATGTCGGCGCCCTCCTGGATGTCGAGCCGGGCCTCGCGCACGCCCTCCCGGCGGTTCGCCGGGTCGAGCTGGTAGCTGCGCCGGTCACCGTCGAGGGTTGACTCCACCGCGTCGCGGAAGGGACCGTAGAAGGCCGAGGCGTACTTGGCCGAGTAGGCGAGCACGGCCGTATCGACGTAGCCGTTCTGGTCGAGCGCTTGGCGCACGGCGGCAACCTGGCCGTCCATCATTCCGCTCAGGCCGAGCAGCTGCGAGCCGGAGGCCGCCTGCACGAGCGCCATGTCGCAGTAGCGCTCGAGGGTGGAATCGTTGTCGACGCTGCCGTCTGCGCCGACCAATCCGCAGTGGCCGTGGTCGGTGAACTCGTCGAGGCAGAGGTCGGTCTGCACGACGAGGGCGTCGCCGACCTCGTCGGCCAGCGCGCGGGTGGCGGCGTTGAGGATGCCGTCGGGATCGGTCGCCCCGGAGCCGACGGCGTCGCGCACGGTCGGCACCCCGAAGAGCATGACGCCGCCGATGCCCGCTTCCGCGGCCTCGGTCACCGCCCGTCGGGCGCTGTCAATGGTGTGCTGAACCACCCCGGGCATCGACTGGATCGGCATCGGGTCGCCGCTGCCCTCCCGCACGAACATCGGAAGAACCAATTCGGAGGGGTGCAGACGGATTTCGCTGGCCAGGCGGCGGAGCGCGGGAGTGGTGCGCAACCGTCGCGGGCGGATGACGGGGTTTATCACCCATCAACCCTACGTCGCCGGGCCGGGCGCGCGCGAACCGTCAGCGGGACTGGGCGACGTGCACCAGGGCCTGGATCAAGGACTCGGCGCTGGGCGAGTCGGCCACGACGTCTACGCGCAGGCCGATGGCCGCCGCATCCCGCGCCGTGCGCGGCCCGATGCAGGCCACCACGGTCGATTCGGGGATCGGCCCGAGTTGGTCCTGCACCTGCTGCGCCACGCTTCCGGAGGTGACGAGCAGGGCCTGGACAGTGCCGGCCGCGACGTCCGCGACGACGCTCTGGTCGACCGGGACGCCGATGGTGCGGTATGCGACGACCGATTCGACGTCGTGGCCGATCCGGCGCAGCCCCTCGGTCAGCAGCGGCTTGGCGATTTCCGAGCGGAGAGTGAGGATGCGCAGCGGCACCTGGCCCGAGGTGGCCGTTTCCCACTCCTCGAGGAGTCCGCGAGCCGAGTTGTCTTCGGAGGGGACGATGTCGACCCGGTAACCGGCCGCGATCAGGGCCGCGGCCGTTGTCTCGCCGACCGCCGCGATGCGCGTGGACGCGGCCACGACGGCACGGTGCGACGACAGAACGTCGACGGTCGTGGCGCTGGTCACGGTCATCCAGTCGAAGTCGCCCGCCGCGAGGCGTGCCAGGGCGGCCTCAAGCGCGGGGGCGTCGTCGGTCGGGGCGAAGTTGATCATGGGGGCCACGATCGGCTGGGCGCCCTTGGAACGCAGGTCGGCGGCGACGTGGTCGCCCCACGGGCCGCCGCGCGGCACGAGGACCCGCCAGCCGGTGAGCGGCTTGGCGAGGCTGGTTTTCGTCTTGTAGCGCGAGTTCATCACGAAGTCACCTTCATCGGGGCGAAGTCGGCAGCGCCGCCGGCGAGTAGGTCGCACGAAACACGGTTGGACACGTCTTGCGCGGCTTCGGCCAGGTGCGCAATGGAGTGGGAGTCGGGGGTGGCGGCATGGGAGCTCACGAGGCTGCGGGAGCCGTCCGGGCTGTACACCGTGGCGGTGAGGAACAGGAGCCCGTCGTCGATCGCGGCCATGGCGCCGATGGGCGCGGCGCAGCCGGCTTCGAGCCGCTCCAGCACCAGACGCTCGGCCATGACGGTGGTCTGGCTGGTCGAGTGATTGATCGCAGTGAGGGCCGTGGCGAGAGTACGGTCGAGCTTCCCGTCGCGCACCTCGAGCGCGAGCGCGCCCTGACCGGGTGCGGTCGGCCAATCCGACAGTTCCAGGTATTCGCCGTCCACGGACTCGAGCAGCGCCAGCCGGCTGAGGCCCGCGGCGGCGAGCACGACGGCGTCGAGGTCGCCCTCGGCCACACGGTTCAGACGGGTCTCCACGTTGCCACGGATGTCCACGACGTCCAGGTCCGGGCGCAGCGATCGCAGCTGGGCGGCCCGGCGCGGTGACCCTGTGCCGACTCGCGCGCCCTCGGGCAGCGTGGTCAGGTTCAGCCCATCGCGGGCGCACAGCACGTCGCGCGCATCCGCACGCTTCGGGGTGGCGCCGATTCGGAGGCCCGGGTAGGCGGCCGTCGGCAGATCCTTGAAGGAATGCACGACGACGTCGCATTCTTCGGCCAGGAGCGACTCCCGCAGGGCGCTGGCGAAGACGCCCGTGCCGCCCAGGCTTGACAAAGACTCGCGGGAGGTGTCGCCGTGCGTCGTGACCGTGACGATTTCGACCTCGGAGCCGGACGCGGTCGCGATGCGGTTCGCAATCGCAGTGGTCTGCGCCAGGGCGAGCGCGCTGCCACGGGTTCCGACGCGGATCAGGCTCACGGAGCCATCCCGGCGACGGCCGGCTTGAAGCCCAGGCGCACGTTCTCGCAGCAACCGGGGCGGCAGACGTCGTACCAGGGTCCGAGGTCGGTCTCGTGCGGACGAGCGTCGGCGGGGGTGTCGTTCATGCGCTCCTCAACCAGGTCGATGAGCCCGCTCACGAAGGCCGGGTCGACGCCGGGCGTCGGCACCCGCACGGACACCAGGCCGAGGTCCCCGGCGGTCTCGGTGGCCTCGTTGTCGAGGTCCCACATGACCTCCATGTGGTCACTGACGAAGCCGAGCGGCACGATGACGATGGCACGGATGCCCCGCTCCGGCAGCAACGCGATGGCGTCGTTGATGTCGGGCTCGAGCCACGGCATGGTGGGCGGCCCGCTGCGGGACTGGAAGACCAGCTGCCACGGGGTGTCCACCCCGACCATGACCTTCTGGGCGACGGCGAGGTGCTGCGCCGCATAGGCGCCGCCCTCGCCGAAGCCGCGCTCGGCCGGGCCGCTCTTGTTGGCGTCGGTCATCGGGATCGAGTGGGTCGAGAACAGGATTTCGACCTCGGTGGCCAGGTCGATTCCGGGGACCTGGGCCGCGACATCCGCGAGCCCCTTCTGGAGGGCGGTCACGAACGGGGTGACGAATCCGGGGTGGTCGAAGAACTGGCGCACCTTGTCGATGTGCACCACGCCCTCCAGCCCGGTCGCGGTCAGCGCGGCCGCGAAGTCCTCGCGGTACTGGCGGCAGCCGGAGTAGGAGCTGTAGGCGCTGGTGGCGATGGCCAGGAGCCGGGTCTGGCCGTTGTCGTTGGCCTCGCTGATGGTGTCGCGCAGGTAGGGTGCCCAGTTGCGGTTGCCCCAGAGCACGGGCAGGTCGATGCCGCGGCGTTCGAGTTCGGCCTGGAGCGCGGCGCGAAGCACACGGTTCTGGTCGTTGATCGGGCTGACCCCGCCGAAGTGGCGGTAGTGCTTGGCGACCTCTTCGAGGCGCTCCTCGGGGATGCCGCGCCCGCCGGTGACGTTGCGCAGGAACGGAATCACATCGTCCTGACCCTCGGGGCCGCCGAAGCCGGCGAGCAGGATGGCATCGTAGGTAGTCATTACTGCAGAACCTCCACCAGTTCGGCCGTCGAGATGCGGCGGCCGGTGTAGAACGGGACCTCTTCGCGCACGTGGCGGCGCGCCTCGGTGTTGCGCAGTTCGCGCATCAGGTCGACGAGCTCGGTGAGCTCGTCGCTTTCGATCGGCAGCAGCCACTCGTAGTCGCCGAGGGCGAACGAGGAGACGGTGTTGGCGATGGCTCCGCGGAAGGCCGCGCCCTTGCGGCCGTGGTCGGCGAGCATGGCGCTGCGCTCGGCCTCCGGCAGCAGGTACCACTCGTAGCTGCGCACGAACGGGTAGAGGGTCAGCCAGCCCTTCGGCTCCACTCCGCGCAGGAACCCAGGCACATGGCTCTTGTTGAACTCGGCGTCGCGGTGCACGCCCATGGCGTTCCAGGTCGGCAGGAGGCTCTTGAGGAGGCGGCTACGACGCAGCTGGCGGTGGGCCCACTGCAGGGTCTCGGCGTCCGGTGCGTGGGTCCAGATCATCACGTCGGCGTCGGCGCGGAGCCCGGAGACGTCGTAGAAGCCGCGGACGGTGACGCCCTCGGCCTCAACCAGACCGATGACGTCGTCGAGCTCCAGGACGGCTCGGGGCACATCGTGGCCGTCGAGGTCGTCCGGGTTGCTCGGATCTTTGCGCAGCACAGCGAAGAGCGTGAAACCCTGCGGCGACGCGTCTGGCGCGTCAGTCGTTCCGTGGGTCTCGGCAGAGGTGGTGGAGTGAGGTGGGTTTACTGCCTCTCCGGCAGCCGGGTGAGTCATAACTACTAGTCTCTACTCCTTTGCCGCGAGAGCCAAAACTGCGCGGTCGGGTACCGGCTTCCGTTGGCCTCAGCGGCGCTGCACGGCCCTGACACCGAGCCAGACGGCGCCCACCGCGACCGTGGCCGCGCCCAGGACGATGCCGGCCAGTGCGAGGGGATTCTTCTCGCCGAGTTCGCGCAGGCGCACGTTGACCAGGCGCGAGCGCACGCGCAACTGCCTCGGCACGTTGAGCCTGTACTCGATCGCGTCGAGCGTTTGCGCGAGTTCGACGCGGGCACGGGCGGCCTCGGCGCGCAACTCGGTCTTGGTGCGCGGAACGGCCTCAACCGTGACAGCTTCGACGCTCCCGCGGACGGCCTCATGTGTCGTCGTGTTCACTTCAGTGCTCATATTTGCCAACTCCCTTGAGGGCGTCGACGTCGCGACGGATGCTTTCCGTCACGCCGTCTGGATCCGATGACGTTCCGGCCTGCAGCCGGTTTCTGCCGATCAGCCCCAACAGGAGCGCGAGCAGCAACAGGGCGACCGCCACGATCAGGGTCGCGAGCCAGAGCGGCAGGACGAGGGCAAGCGCGATGACCGCGAGGGCGACCAGCACCAGAGCCGCGAAGAACGTGAACAGGGCCGCCCCGACGAAGAGCCCGATGCCCAGCCCGATGTTCTTGGCCTTACCGGCGAACTCCGCCTTAGCCGCCTCGAGTTCGGCCTTGACCAGAGCGATGATCTGACCGGGCAGCTCACCGAGAAGGTCGAACGTCGATTTCCGGCTCTTCGGGTTGAATTCGCTGTTTCTCACAGTTTCCCCTTCGTTCGGAGTGTCGCGGTGATTATTTCGTGATGGTGTCGTCGGCGACCGTCGTCGGTGCGGCCGGCGCTGCGGTCGCCGGCGTCGGCGTCGGCGTCGGCGTCGGCACGGTGTAACTGGTCCCGGACGTCTTGGACGCCTTGGACTGCAGGGCCGAGGCGATCTTCTTGCCGGTCTCGAGGAGTGCCGACGGCACATCCCCGACCCGCTCGAGCGCGAAGTCGCGGGCCTCGTCCACCCGGCGCTGAACGGGCGGCGCGTTCCATAGGTTGTCTGCCGCGGCCACGATCTGGTCGTAGCGCTTGCGCCCGGCGCGCGCGCCGAGGACGTATCCGACGAGTCCACCCGTGATGAACAGAAGTTTTCCCCGCATTGTCACTCCATTCCTCAAGGTGCACGTATCCCTCAGAGTATCCCCCATTAGGGATAAGAGCAGGTCGGCGCGGCCGGTGACCCGGTGATCAGATGCCGAGGGCCTCGTGCCGGGTGCGGGAGGCCGCGGCGACGGCATCCGGGATCACCGAGGCCAGGCCGGTGCCGGCGAGCCACGCACCCGTGAGTTCGAGTCCCGGGGTGGCGGCCACGACCTCGCGCACCTGGTCGACCCGCTCGGGCGCGCCGACGGTCGCGGGCGAGAGGGCATCGCCCCAGACCGTGCGCGCGAAACCCCGCACGGCGGTCGCGTCGAGGTCGACGCCCAGGATCGTGCGAGCGTCCGCCAGGGACAGCGCGAGGAGCTCGTCATCGCGGAGACCGGCGGTGGGGCTGTCCTGGCCGGCGCGACCGTAGGACAGACGGATGACGTGTCGGCCCGGTCCGGCGGCCTCGGCCAGCCACTCCCACTTCGCGGTCACGTGGGTGAGCGCCTTGGCGGTGACCCCGGGGGTCGCGGCCGCGACCAGCACGCCGGTGCCGCGCGGGTGCAGGTCGAGCTCCGGGGCGTCGATGACGATCGTGGCCAGCTCGATCGCCGTCGGCTGCGGCCAGTCGAGTTCGGCGAGCGCCGCATGGGCCGGGCTCAGGCCGGCCAGTAGGCCGAGCGCCTGCGCGCCTGGAGTCGCGATGATCACGAAGCGGGCGTCGAGGGTGGTCTCCGGCGCCGGGGCTGCCGGGGCGTCTGCGTCCGCCGCCGTGTCCGGTGCCGCGCAGGTGGCCGTCCAGGTGGGCGCGTCCTCGGTGCCGGAGCGCTGCAATGCGGTGACCGGGGCATCCGTCACGATCTCGGCGCCGAAGTGCGCGAGGTCGGCCACCAGAGCGGTCACGAGCCGGAACATGCCGCCGCGGAGCCCGGCCACGTTCGAGCCGGCCGGGGCGCCGGAGCGCAACGACAGCACGGCCCCGGAGAGCGAACCCGTCACCGTGAGGGCAGAGTTGAGGCCCGGGGCCACGACGTCAATCTCGAGATCGTCGGCCGCGGACGAGTACACCCCGGCGGTCACGGGTTCGACGAGCCGTTCGAGCACGCGGCGCCCCATGCGCTTGCGCACGAGTTCACCCAGGCTGTGTTCCCGGCCGATCGTCAACACCGGCATCAGCCGGTCCGCGTAGGCGCGCCAGGCGCCACTCCAGCCGATCACGCGGCGCACGTCGTCGGCGAGCGGAGAACCGGGGATGCCGAGCACGCCGGCCTTGGGCAGCGGAACGCTGACCGAACCATTCGGCACGCGGTCGTCGGGCAGGTGCAGCCACGCGCCGGCGGGGTTCGGCGCGACAACCTCGTCGGACAGGCCGAGGTCGGCGATGAACTCGGCCACCGCGTCGCGCCGCACGGCGAAGCTCTCGGCACCGCTGTCGAGGGTGAGGCCGGCAACTTGGTGGCTGCCGAGTGCTCCGCCCGGCACACCGGTGGCTTCGAGCACGGTCACGCTGAGTCCGACCCGGGCGCAGGCTCGGGCGGCGATCAGGCCCGCCACCCCTCCACCGATGACGATGACGTCTTTCATTCGCGCCCCCTGAGCCTGCGTGCGATTGTCAGGACGCGGACGGCGCGGCGACCGGGGCTTCCGGGACGGCGCCGGCCGAGCCGGCGGAGACCGCGGTGACCTCGTGCACGAAGGCCACCAGGCGAGTCAGCACGTTCGGGTCGGTCATCGGCGGAACGCCGTGGCCCAGGTTCAGCACGTGGGACGGTGCCGTGCGCCCACGCTCGAGCACGTCGAGGACATGCGCTTCGAGCACCGGCCACGGTGCCGCGAGGAGCGCCGGATCGACGTTGCCCTGCACCGGGACCAGTCCGCCGAGGCGACGGTTGGCTTCATCGAGCGGCACCCGGTAGTCGACTCCGACGACGTCGGCGCCCACCCCGTGCATCTCCCTGAGCAGCTCGCCCGTGCCCACTCCGAAGTGCACGACGGGCACGTTGCGGCGCACGGATGCGACGCCCTCGGCATCTGTGCCCGCGGCGCCCTCGCCATAGGTGAGGTCGCGCACGTGGGCGATCGCCGCGGTGGAGGCAGGAGCGACGAAGCGCGTGTAGTCGGCCAACGAGAGCGCGCCGGCCCAGGAGTCGAATAGCTGGGCGGCGCTGGCGCCGGCCAGAACCTGCGCGCGCAGGAATCGTCCGGTGACCTCGGCCGTCCACTCCATCAAGGTGGCCCAGGCGTCGGGGTCCGCATGCATGAGCGTGCGGGCGTTGATGTGGTCCTTCGACGGGCCGCCCTCCACGAGATAGGCCGCCAGCGTGAACGGGGCCCCGGCGAATCCGATCAGCGGCGTCGAGCCGAGCTCGGCGACGGTGCGCGCGACCGCCGCGGTGATCGGGGCGAGGTTCCCCTCAAGCACGGCAGGGTCGAGAGCAGTGAGCTCCGCGACATCCTTCGCCGTGCGCACGGCCGTGCCGAGGACGGGGCCGGTGCCTGCGACGATCTCGACGTCGACGCCCACGAGCTTGAGCGGGATGACGATGTCGCTGAAGAGGATGCCGGCGTCGACGTTGTGGCGGCGCACCGGCTGCAGCGTGATTTCGCTCGCCATCTCCGGGTCGAGGCAGGCGTCGAGCATGCGCGTACCGACACGCAGCGAGCGATATTCGGGCAGCGAACGGCCGGCCTGGCGCATGAACCAGACGGGGGTGACGTCTGGCCTGGTGCCCTGGTAGGCGCGGATGAGGCGTGAATCGGCTGTGAGTCCGGTTGCGAGTGGGTGTTGCGCGTCGAGGTTCATTATCTTGATTCTGTCAAACTTCCGACACTCGGGCGATTCGGGCCCTCAGCCACAGGTCGTAGACTCATCGAGTGTTAATCTGCCTGTCCGCCAGCCATAAGAACTCCAGCTTTGACGTGCTGGAGAAATTGTCTGTCGGTGCGAACGACACGGCGGGTGGCATCCTCGAGCGGCACCCGGCCCTGGTCGGTGCCGTTGTCGTTGCCACCTGCAACCGGTTCGAGGCCTACCTCGACCTCGACGAACCGCTCGGCTCCTCCCCACTTTCGGCCGTGCACGCCGCCATCGACGGCGTCAGTGCGAGCACCGGCGTGGCCGTCGACGTTCTGCGGAACACCCTGGACCTGGTGCACGGCAGCGGCGTCGCCGAGCACCTCTTCGCCGTGACGAGCGGCCTCGAATCGGTGGTCGTCGGCGAGGGCGAAATCGCCGGCCAGGTGCGCCGCTCCCTTGAGCAGGCCCGGCTCTCCCGCACCACCAGCCCCGAACTCGAACGCCTCTTCCAGCGTGCGTCGCAGACCTCGCGGGGCGTCAAGAACCGCACCGGCATCGGAGCCGCGGGGCGTTCACTCGTGCGCCTGGCCCTCGAACTGGCCGAAAGCCGCATCACGGACTGGGCCCAGACCCGCGTGCTCCTGGTCGGCACGGGCCGTTACGCGGGGGCTTCCCTCGCCGCGCTGCGGGACCTCGGCGCCGAGGACGTGCGGGTGTACTCCCCCTCGGGCCGCGCTCAGAAGTTCGCCACCTCGCATCAGATCACCGCCGTCGCCGAGTCGGCGTTCGCCATCGAAGCCGCCGAGGCCGACCTGATCCTCACCTGCACGACCGCCGACACCCACGTGATCGACGCGGCCCTGCTCCACTCGGGCCGCGCACTCTCCCTGCAGCTCCCGGCCGCCGAAGCGCGCACACTGCCCTCCTGCCCGATGACGGATGCCCCGACCGAGATCCCGCGCCGGCTCATCATCGACCTGGGTCTGCCGCGCAACGTCGACCCGGACGTCACCGACCTGGCCGGCGTCGAGCTGCTCGACCTCGAGACCATCCGCATCCACGCGCCGCTCGAGGAGCTCAACGCCACCAGCGACGCCCGACTGCTCGTGGGCCGCGCCGCCCGCAAGTTCTCCGCGGTTGCCGAGGAGCAGAGCCTCGCCCCGGCCGTCGTGGCCCTTCGCAGCTACGTCTTCGACCTCCTCGACGGTGAGATCGAACGGGCGCGCAACCGCGGCGACAACAGCGAGCAGACCGAGGCGGCCCTGCGCCACTTGGCCGGCGTGCTTCTGCACACCCCGATGGTGCGATCCCGCGAGCTGGCCCGAGCGGGCGAGCAGGCCGCATTCCTGACCGGACTCGATGCCCTGTTCGGCATCCAGGTTGAGCTGCCCGCCGCCGGGACCGCGGCCACGGTCGCCGATATCGGCCCCGTGGCATCCTGACGGTGGGCGGCCTGGCCCTGCACGGTGCGAGCGTGCACAGCACGGCCGGGATCTGCGGGTGAGAGCCGTCTGGTTCGACGCGTTCGGTGCCGTACCCGAGCTGCGGGAGGTTCCTGACCCGGTGCCGTCCGCGTCCGGGGTCGTCGTGCGAGTGGAGGCCACCGGCCTCTGTCGCAGCGACTGGCACGGCTGGCTCGGGCACGACGCCGGCATCGCCCTGGCGCACGTTCCGGGCCACGAGCTCGTCGGCGTGATCGACGCCGTGGGGCCCGAGGTGCGCCGCTTCGCCGTGGGCCAGCGCGTCACCGTGCCGTTCGTCTGCGCCTGCGGCGACTGCCCGGAGTGCCGGGACGGCAACGGCCAGGTCTGCCGCAACCAGACCCAGCCCGGCTTCACCCACTGGGGCTCCTATGCGGAGCGGGTGGCCCTGCACAACGCCGACGTCAACCTGATCGCGATTCCCGTGGGACTGGATGCCGGCGCCGCCGCACTGCTCGGCTGCCGCTTCGCCACCTCCTATCGCGGACTCGTGCATCAGGCCCGGTTGCAGGCGGGCGAGACCCTCGTCGTGGTCGGCTGCGGCGGCGTCGGTCTCTCCGCGGTCATGATCGGCGCGGCGCTCGGTGCGACCGTGATCGCCGTGGACATCAGTGCCGCGGCCCGTGAGACGGCCGCGCGAGTGGGCGCGACCTTCACGGTGGACTCCGCCGGGCTCTCGAACGATGAGGTGGTGGCGCGGATCCGCTCGGTGACGGGCAGGGGCACGGATGCGGGTGCGGGTGCGCAGGTCAGCGTCGAGGCGCTCGGCCGGGAGAGCACGGTGGGCATCGCCATCCGTTCACTGGCAACCCGGGGACGTCACGTCCAGATCGGATTGCTGGCGGAAGACCCACGGCTTCCGCTCGGCGACGTCATCGCCCGCGAACTGACCGTGATGGGCAGCCACGGGATGCCCGCGGGCGACTATCCGGCCCTGCTGGCCCTGGTCACCTCCGGCCGGCTGCGCCCGCAGGACCTGATCGGCCGCCGCCTCAGCCTGGCCGAGGCGCCCGCCGCCCTCGCCGCCATGAGCGACCCGGCCGCGCCGGGCGGCGTCACCCTGATCGAGCTCGCCCGCCCCTGAACTCGTGCGGCAGCGGTGGCGGCTCGCTAGGAATCCGTCTCCCTCCACCTGTGGGGCCAACTCAGGAAAACCGGTGTGTCCGGTCGCCGCGGTGCCGCCGTTCCGGGACCGCCGAAGCTCGCCCGCGGGACTTCTCCTGAGTTAGCACCCCACCGGTACCGCCAGCGGTATCCCCGGCCCCAGCACCCCACCGGTACCGCCAGCGGTACCCCCGGCCCCAGCCGGCCGGCCCCAGCCGGTAGCGCGCGGCCGGCAGACTCGGCTATGCGCCGCGGAGGCGCTCGGCCAGGTAGGCGTCGAGCTTGTCGAGCGGCACGCGCTCCTGCGCCATGGTGTCGCGGTCACGCACGGTGACGGCCTGGTCCTCGAGCGAGTCGAAGTCGACCGTGACGCAGTACGGGGTGCCGATCTCGTCCTGGCGGCGGTAGCGGCGGCCGATGGCGCCGGCGTCGTCGAAGTCCACGTTCCAGGACTCGCGCAGCCGCGCCGCGAGGGACTTGGCCATCGGCGAGAGCGCCTCGTTGCGGGACAACGGCAGCACGGCGACCTTGATCGGCGCCAGGCGCGGGTCGAGTTTCAGCACGGTGCGCTTGTCGACGCCGCCTTTCGCGTTGGGCACTTCCTCCTCGTGGTACGCGTCTACCAGGAACGCCATCAGAGAGCGGGTCAGTCCGGCCGCCGGCTCGATCACGTAGGGAACCCAGCGCTCATTCTTCGTCTGGTCGAAGTAGGACAGATCCTTGCCGGATGCCCCCGCGTGCGTCCTGAGGTCGAAGTCGGTTCGGTTGGCAACACCCTCGAGCTCGCCGAATTCGCTGCCGCTGAAACCGAAGCGGTACTCGATATCCACGGTGCGCTTGGAATAGTGCGAGAGCTTCTCGGCCGGGTGTTCGAACAGGCGCAGGTTGTCGACGTTGATGCCGAGGCCGGTGTACCACTTCAGGCGCTGGTCGATCCAGTACTGGTGCCACGTCTCATCCGTGCCCGGCTCGACGAAGAATTCCATCTCCATCTGCTCGAACTCGCGGGTACGGAAGATGAAATTTCCCGGGGTGATCTCGTTGCGGAAGCTCTTGCCGATCTGGCCGATGCCGAACGGCGGCTTCATGCGAGCAGCCTGCAGCACGTTGGCGAAGTTCACGAAGATGCCCTGCGCGGTCTCGGGGCGCAGGTAGTGCATGCCGGCCTCGTCGTCGACCGGGCCGAGGTAGGTCTTGAGCAGGCCGGAGAAAGCGCGCGGTTCGGTCCAAATATGACGGTTGCCGCAGTTCGGGCAGGGGATGCCGTCGATGCCGCCCTCGGGCGGGCGGCCCTTCTTCTCCTCGAATTCCTCCTCGAGGTGGTCTGCGCGGAAGCGCTTGTGGCAGCTCGTGCACTCGACCAGCGGGTCGCTGAAGACCTCGACGTGACCGGATGCCTCCCACACCTTGCGGGGAAGGATCACCGAGGAGTCGAGGCCCACCACGTCGTCGCGGCTGGTGACCATGAAGCGCCACCACTGCTTCTTGATGTTCTCCTTGAGCTCCACGCCCAGCGGCCCGTAGTCCCAGGCGGACCGGGACCCACCGTAGATTTCACCGGCCTGGAACACGAACCCGCGGTGGCGGGCAAGGGCGATGACGGAATCGAGGCGGGAGAGGGCGGCCACGGGGCTCCAATGGTCGAGAGGGCGGGGGATCTGGAAAGCACACAGGACAGGCAGAAGCCGCCCGGCGCTCCGTCCATTTTAGGCGTCCGTCCGGAAGGTGCCGCCAAGCTGTTAGCCTTGCTAAGGATTTCCGCAGTCCTTGCGGGTACCTCAAAGGAGAGATCATGGGCACCAAGCCCCGCACGCCACACGATTCAGCCAAGCGGGGTGAGGAGCTGGAGCGGGATCCCCTCCTGTTGCCCGTTGCTCTCGACCAGACCACCCACGACGCCGAGGAAGCCCACTGGACCCCCCTGAAGATCGGGATCTGGGGCGGCATCTCGCTGCTCGGCGGGCTGAGCTGGGTGATGCTCGCCGTCGTTCGCGGCGAGACCGTCAACGCCATCTGGTTCGTCTTCGCCGCCGTCTGCACGTACCTGATCGGTTACCGTTTCTACTCCAACTACATCCAGAAGCACCTGCTGCACCCCGATGACCGGCGCGCGACGCCGGCCGAGTACAAGGCCGATGGCAAAGACTTCGCGGCCACGGACCGCCGGGTTCTCTTCGGTCACCACTTCGCCGCGATCGCCGGCGCCGGACCGCTCGTCGGCCCCGTGCTGGCCGCCCAGATGGGCTACCTGCCCGGCACGATCTGGATCATCGTCGGTGTCGTGCTTGCCGGCGCGGTGCAGGACTACATGGTGCTGTTCTTTTCAATGCGCCGCGGCGGACGCTCCCTGGGTCAGATGGCCCGGGACGAGCTCGGCAAGGTGGGCGGCACGGCCGCCCTCGTCGCGACTCTGGCGATCATGGTCATCATCGTGGCCATCCTCGCCCTCGTCGTCGTCAACGCCCTCGCGGACAGCCCCTGGGGCGTCTTCTCGGTCTCGATGACCATTCCGATCGCCCTGTTCATGGGCGTCTACCTGCGCTTCTTCCGCCCGGGCCAGGTCACCGAGGTCTCGATCATCGGCTTCATCTTGCTGCTGGCCGCCATCATCGGCGGTGGCATGATCGCGGACACCGAGTGGGGCTCGACCTTCTTCGCCATTGAACCGCTGCCCCTCGCGATCGGCATCATCGTCTACGGCTTCGTGGCCGCCATCCTTCCGGTCTGGCTGCTCCTGGCCCCCCGGGACTACCTGTCCACCTTCATGAAAATCGGCACGATCGGGATGCTGGCAATCGCCATCATCATCGTCCGCCCCGAGATCTCGGCCCCGGCCGCCAGCGAGTTCGTGAATGGCGGCGGCCCCGTGGTGAGCGGCTCGCTCTTCCCGTTCCTCTTCGTCACCATCGCCTGCGGCGCCCTGTCCGGCTTTCACGCCCTGATCGCCTCCGGCACGACACCGAAGCTGATCGAGAAGGAACGCCAGACCCGGTTCATCGGTTACGGCGGAATGCTGATGGAATCATTCGTCGCCATCATGGCGCTCGTCGCCGCGCTGTCGATCGACCGCGGCATCTACTTCGCCATGAACTCCTCGCCGGCCCTGACCGGCGGCACCGTTGAGGGTGCTGTCACATTCGTGAACAGCCTCGGCCTGACCGGCGTCAACCTGACCCCCGAGATGCTCACCGAGACCGCGAAGAACGTGGGTGAGGAGACCATCGTGTCCCGCACCGGCGGCGCCCCGACCCTGTCGGTCGGCCTCGCCAACATCATGCACCAGCTTGTGGGCGGCTCGGGGATGATGGCGTTCTGGTACCACTTCGCCATCATGTTCGAGGCGCTGTTCATCCTGACCGCCGTCGATGCCGGAACCCGCGTGGCCCGGTTCATGCTGCAGGACAGCCTCGGCAACTTCTTCCCGAAGTTCAAGAACACCTCCTGGCGCCTGGGCGCCTGGGTCACGACCGGGATCATGGTCGCCGCCTGGGGTGCCGTGCTCGTGATGGGCGTCACCGACCCGCTCGGTGGCATCAACACCCTGTTCCCGCTGTTCGGAATCGCGAACCAGTTGCTGGCGGCCATCGCCCTGGCCGTCTGCCTGGCGATCGTGGCCAAGCGAGGGCTGTTCACGTACCTCTGGGTTGTGGCGCTGCCGCTGACCTTCGCCGCCGTCGTGACCATCTACGCGTCGTTCCTGAAGATCTTCTCGACCGTTCCCGCCGTGGGCTACTTCGCCCAGAATCGAGCGTTCTCCAACGCTCTGGATGAGGGACTCACCAGCTTCGGCACGGCGAAGACCGTCGAGGCGATGGAGGCGGTCGTGCGCAACACGATGGTGCAGGGCGTCCTTTCGATCCTGTTCGTCGTGCTGGCCATCATCGTGATGGTCACCGCCGTGCAAGCCACCTGGAAGTCCTACAAGACCCGCAGCTTCGGCACCAACGAGGATGACGCGGTGGCGTCGCAGATGTTCGCCCCGTCCGGCTTCGTGGCCACTCCGGAAGAGAAGAAGCTGGCCGCACGCTGGGACACCCAGATCGCCCAGGCCAAGCTGGACAAGGCAGGGAGGACGACCCGCCGATGAATCTGCTCGCTAGTGTTCGCCACGGCGCGAAGAGCTTCGCCTGGTTCATGAGGGGGGTCATGGGTGAAGACGCCTACGACAAGTACAAGGCCCACCATGAGGCCCATGACGAATCGATTCATGACCCGGATGCCGCCGCCTGCTCCGGACCAGTGATGATGACGGAACGCGAATTCTGGCGCGACCAGACTGACCGCCAGGACATCAACCCCCAGGGTCGGTGCTGCTGAGCGGGTGCGCCACCACCACCCAGGGCTGCCCCCGCGAAGGATTCCTTCGCGGGGGCAGCCCTGTTTTCCTGTTTTCACCGGCGACGCCGGTCAGTGCACGTATTCCAGCAGGTCGAGGCCGACCGCGCGCATCCCGTCGAGCACCGCGAGCCGGGACGAGAGGCGGGTGTCCGCGAAGGACATCGAGACCATGTAGGTCACCCCGGCGCGCGGGCCGCGCAGAATGCCGATCTCACTGCGCACGCCGGCATCCGTTCCGATCTTGTTGACCAGCAGGAGGCCGTGATCTCCGGACCGATGCGCGAGCGGGTCGAGCCCGAACGCGCTGGCGACCATGGACAGGTCGGCGCCGAGCGACAGCCAGCCGAGCACGCGCTCACTCGCCTCCGCATCGACGACCTCCCCCCGGGCCAGCGCCGTGAACAGCCAGGTGAGCTCCTTGGCGCTGCCGACCGAGAGCTGAGGCGCGTCATCGGGACCGCGCCGGTCGCGCACAAGGTCGAGCAGGGCGGTGCGGCTGAGTCCGAGCTGCTCGGCGCGGGACCGCACCGCGTCCAGGCCGACTGCGCGGAGCAGCACATTGGTGGCCAGGTTGTCGTTGATGGCACCGATCAGCGCAGCGAGGTCGGCGATAGGCAGCGAGGGAGCCTGCAGGTGCTGCCAGAGGCCGGATCCGGCGACCGAATCGGACACGGTGCGATCGAGGATCGTGTACGCGCCGAAGTCGGCGTCGCGGAGCCGGGCGGCGACCTCGATCAGCAGAAGCACCGTGCCGATGCCGGCGGTGGGCATGACCACGTGGTCGTCCACGGAGAACAGCACCCGGCCGGTGACCAAATCGGTGGCGCGGGCCGACACCTGCACCCCGTCGACCGCGAGGTCACCGAGCGCCTGGAACCCGCGGCCGAAGTTCGCCGTGGCGTCCACGCCGCCGTGCCTGCCGCGGCGCGCCGAGGAGTGGCGAGACCGGCGCTCTGAGTCCTGGGATGGCATGGCCACAGTGGGCAGGTCCTTACGTAGATTCGGGCTGCTCGACCCCGGTGACACGGGCTTACGGTCGCGCTGAGGTCACCAGATCGTAACGCGCTTTTCCGGGTCCAGCCAGAGAGCGTCGTCCGGGGTGACGCCGAACGCCGTATAGAACTCGTCGATGTTGCGCACGATCTGGTTGCAGCGGAATTCGTTGGGCGAGTGCGGGTCGATCGAGAGCAGGCGGACGGCCTCCTCGTCACGCATCTTGAGCTGCCAGGCCTGTGCCCAGGAGAGGAAGAAGCGCTGGGTGCCGGTGAGTCCGTCGATCACGGGCGGCGCCTGGCCGTCCAGCGAGATCAGGTAGGCCTTCCAAGCGATGGAGAGCCCGCCGAGGTCGCCGATATTCTCGCCGATGGTGAGTGCGCCGTTCACGTGGTGGTCGGGAACCTGATGCGGGGCGAGCGCGTTGAACTGCTCGATCAGGGAGCCGGTGCGCTCTTCGAAGGCCGTGCGGTCATCTTCGGTCCACCAATCGGTGAGTAGCCCGGTGCCGTCGTATTTCGAGCCCTGGTCGTCGAAGCCGTGGCCGATCTCGTGCCCGATGACGGCGCCGATCGCGCCGTAGTTGGCGGCGGAATCGCGGGCATCGTCGAAGAACGGCGGCTGCAGGATGGCGGCCGGGAAGACGATCTCGTTGAAGCCCGGGTTGTAGTACGCGTTGATCGTCTGCGGGGTCATGAACCACTCGTCGCGGTCGAGCGGGTTGCCGATCTTGCCCAATTCCCGCTGAAACTCGAACTCGCTCGTGGCGCGCACGTTCTTGATCAGGTCGGCCGGGTCGACCGAAAGGGTCGAGTAGTCCCGCCACTTGACCGGGTAGCCGATCTTGGGGGTGAACTTCTCGAGCTTGTCGAGCGCACGGGCGCGCGTCTCCGCGGTCATCCAGTCGAGTTCGGTGATGCTCCGGCGGTAGGCCTCGACCAGGTTGGCCACGAGTATGTCCATGCTCGCCTTCGCGCTGGGCTTGAAGTGCCGCTCGACGTAGATGCGCCCGACGGCCTCGCCGAGCGCCCCCTCGACGAGCGAGACGCCACGCTTCCAGCGCTCGCGCAACTGGGGAGTGCCGGTCAGGGTGCGACCGTAGAAGTCAAAGCTGGACTCGACGAAATCGCTCGACAGGAACGCGGCGCTGGAACGGATGATCTGCCACCGTAGCCAGTCCTTCCAACCCTCGAGCTGGTCCTCGGTGAGCATCTCCGCCAGACCGGTCACGAAGCTGGGCTGGCGCACGACAACCTCGTCGAGAGCACCGGCCGGGCCGTCGAGCCCGTCAAGCCAAAGGTGCAGGTCGGCGCCGGCGGCCAGCGCGGTGACCTGACCCCAGGTCTTGAGGTTGTAGGTCTTCTCGCTGTCGCGCGAGCGCACCTTGTCCCAGTGGTGGGTGGCGAGCTCGGTTTCGAGAAGGAACACGCGCTCGGCGCGACCGGCGGCATCCGGGGTGCCGACGAGGCCGAACATCCGGGTCAGGAACGCCTGGTAGGCCTCCCGGATCGCGGCGAACTTCTCGTCGCGGTAGTAGGACTCGTCGGGGAGGCCGAGCCCGCCCTGCTCGACGAAGACGAGGTAGCGCTCGGGGTCCCCCGGATCGTTGTCGACGAAGAGACCGAAGGCGCCGGACACACCCGCGCGCTCGAGGCGGCCGAGGGTGCCGAGCAGCTCGGGGACGGAGGTGACGGCGTCGACGATGGCGAGATCGGCCGCGAGCGGGGTCGCTCCGAGCTCTTCGACGCGGTCCTCGTCCAGGAAGCTGGCATAGAGGTCACCGAATTTGCGCTCCTCGGTGCCGGGGGCGGCGGTCTGGGCTTCGAGGATGATTTCCCGGACGGCCTTCTCCGATTCCTCGGCGAGCAGGTAGAACGAGCCCCAGCGGGCCTTGTCGGCCGGGATCTCACTGCGGGCGATCCACTTGCCGTTCACATGGCGGAAGAGGTCGTCCTGCGGACGCACCTCGAGGTCAAGTTCGTCGCGGTCGATTCCGGATGCGGTCCCCTGGTCAGTCATACCTCCACCCTATTCGCTGTGACAGTGGCCGAGCTGGTAGAGACCCGTCGGGTGTGCACACGGATGGCGGTGGACCTCCCGGCCCGCTGGTCGAGCCCGCCGAGACCCGGAGCTACAGCCCCACCGCCTTGCTCGGCAGTGCGATCAGTGTCTGCTCCGGATCGTTCTCCACCGGTGGCCTGAGCCAGTATTGCGTTCTCGTGCGGGTGATCTTCCAGTGCTGGTTGTGCAGCAGTAGATGGTGCGGGTGGCAGAGCAGTACTCCGTCGGCGAGGTTGGTGTCTCCGCTGTCTGTGAGCCATTCGTTGATGTGGTGGGCTTCGCTCCAGGCCGGTGATCGGTCGCAGTCGACCCACCGGCATCCACCGTCGCGCACTCCCATCGCGGCGCGCTGTGCCTCGGTGAAGAGTCGTTCGTCACGGCCGACGTCGATGATTTGGCCGATGTCGTCGAATTTGATGCCGCGGGTGCCGGTGTCGCAGAGCAACCGGTCGATGGTTTCCTGCGAGATCGGGACCGGGTTGCCCTCGATCTGCCCGTGAGCGGCGGGTTCGGCGGCACCCGGCTCGCCGGGTTCGGCTGTGAGAGCTTTCTCGGTCACGATCACGCGCACCGCCGGGCGGCGTCCGCCGAAGACCCGGCCGGGGTCGGCTTCGCCGGCGATCTTCAGCAGCTGCACGAGGGAGTCCGCGTTGATCTGCTCGGTGCTGCGCGGGTCGTCTGCATTTTCTGGGCCCAGGCGGCGCGTTCCGGGTCGACGAAGCGCACTCCGCCGCGGCGGGGTCCGGTGATGGAGTCGAAGGTGGAGAGCACGAACTCGCCGTCTTCGGGGGCGAAGAGCCCGTCGGCAGAGCCTCATAGTCGGCGCTCGAGGAGCCCGGCAGGGCGACGGCATCGGCCGCCTACCTGAGGTCATCCGCGAGGTTCGTCAAACTACGAGGATACCTGATGTAGTACAGGTAGTTGAGAGTCTGTCACTTATTATGGACACTGTATAGCACTAGTTTCGAAGTCTTGTCTGGCAGCGCGGAGATTGGCTCGCCGGGTCTCGACAGGCTCGACCACCGGAAGCGGACACCGGGTGCGGAGGGGCTGAACTAGAGTTTTGGGATCACCATCACCGTGCTCCGCCCGCAGCCCATCGACCGCGAGATCCTGCGCCTCGCCATCCCCGCCGTCGGCGCGCTCATCGCCGAACCGCTCTTCCTGCTCGCCGACTCCGCCATGGTCGGGCACCTCGGCGCCGTTCCGCTGGCCGGACTCGGCCTGGCCGGCGCCGTGCTGCAAACGATCATCGGCCTGATGGTCTTCCTGGCCTACAGCACCACGCCCGCGGTGGCCCGCTGGCTGGGGGCCGGCGACCGCCGCCGTGCGGTCGCCGTCGGCATCGACGGACTCTGGCTGGCCCTCGGCCTCGGTGTGCTGCTCGCGATTGCGGGCTGGTTCGCCACCCCCCTGCTCGTCGGCGCGTTCGGCGCCGAGCCCGCCGTCACCGCCGCGGCCGTCAGCTACTTGGGCCCATCGATGTTCGGACTGCCTGCCATGCTGCTCGTCTTCGCGGCGACCGGGCTGCTCCGCGGGCTGCAGGACACCCGCACCCCGCTGTGGGTGGCCGGGATCGGGTTCTCGGTCAACATTCTGCTGAATGCGGTGTTCATCTACGGCCTGGGACTCGGCATCGTCGGATCCGCCCTCGGCACGGTCGTGGCACAGTGGGCGATGGTCGCGGTCTACCTTGCCGTCGTCGGCCGCCACGCCCGCCGCGAGAGTGCGCCGCTGCGCCCGCATCGGGTCGGGATGTTGCGGGGCGCGGCATCCGGCGGCTGGCTGTTCCTGCGCACGGTGAGCCTGCGTGCGGCCATGTTGCTCGCGGTTTTCGTGGCCACGAGCCTTGGTTCTCCCGAGCTCGCCGCCTTCCAGATCGCGATGACCCTGTTCGCCACGCTCGCGTTCGCCCTTGACGCCCTGGCGATTGCGGCACAGGCGCTGGTGGGCCGGGGCCTCGGCGCCGGAAACTTGGCCGAGGTGCGCGCGGTGCTCAGGCGCTGCCTCGAATGGGGCGTGCTCAGCGGGTCCGCGCTCGGGCTGCTGGTGATCGCCGCGAGCGGCGTGCTCGGCCGACTGTTCACGAACGCGACCGAGGTCAGCGACCTGCTGCCGGCGGCCCTGATCGTGCTCGGGCTATCCGTTCCGCTCGGCGGGGTGGTCTTTGTGCTCGACGGAGTGCTGATCGGTGCCGGCGACGCGCGCTACCTGGCCCTGACCGGATTGGTGAACCTGGCCGCGTTCGTGCCGCTGGCAGTCGCGGTGCTGCTGCTGGCGCCGTCGGGACCAGCGGGACTGGCCTGGCTGATGGCGGCGTTCGCGTTCGGCTACCTCGGCGCACGCGGGGTGACGCTCGGGCTGCGCGCCCGGGCGGCGAAGTGGATGGTCGTCGGCGCCCGCTGACACCGGGGCAGCCCCAGCGCTGACGGCCGCGGCGCAGCTCGGAAAGCGGGCGCAGGTTCTCCCGTGCGCCAGCCTCCGCGGCCGGCGCCGGAAGGCTAGGCACGGCGGCGGCGACTCTAGCTGAAGGAGTCGCCGCAGGCGCAGCTGCTGCCGGCGTTCGGGTTGTCGATCGTGAAGCCCTGCTTCGCGATGGTGTCCTCGAAGTCGATCGAGGCACCCTCGAGGTACGGCACACTCATCTTGTCGAGCACGACCCCGACGCCGTCGAAGTCCACGATGACGTCGCCCTCGAGAATGCGCTCGTCGAAGTAGAGCTGGTAGATCAGGCCGGAGCAGCCTCCGGGCTGCACGGCTACGCGCAGGTTCAGGTCTTCGCGACCCTCTTGGCTGAGCAGGCTGCGCACCTTCAGCGCGGCGGCGTCGGTCAGGCCGACGCCGTGGGCCGGTGCGATGGGGGCAATGGTGTCGGTCATGAGACTCCTCGGACTTCACGCTGCATGGACGCGTCGGGACCGCTCCGCTTGAGCGTTTCGCCTGCGCGAGTATCCAGACACTCTAAGCTCCCGCGGCCGTTCTGCGAACCTCGGAGGCTGCCGCCGGCATCCGCTGCGTGCCCGCGCCTCCCCGACGACCCCTCGACGACCTGCCGGTGACCCGCCAAAGCGAGCCGAAGTGTAGCCAGATGAAACCCTGAAGCCTAGGGTGAAGTGTTCCTGTTTTTTTTATGCGCGTGGTCCAGATGACCGCGACGCAGCACGGCGTGGCCCTGATTGTCTTTGATCTCTCAGCGGTGCGCACCTGAGCCGTCCTCACAACTCGTTCTCAGCCGGTCTCCTCACGGAGTCCGGCTCGGGATGACCGGACTAATATCCGGGTTGCCGGGGTGGCAGAAGAGGTAAATATGTCTGACGTCCTTCTTGACCGCCCCGAACTTGCGGGGCTCGGTGTCTACGAA